>DATEKZ010000759.1:0-2803 GCA_035277185.1 Verrucomicrobiia bacterium | reverse complement strand
CGCCGGCATGTGCCGGTCGTGCCCCGGCGAATCTCAGGATGTAATTGGTCGCGCCAGGGATGTCCGCGCCGTTCCATTGCCACTGGTAGGAGTCGGGCGAGACCGCGGCCGTCATGACGGAAAGGTAGATCTCGCTGTCGTAAAGGTAGTTCGTCTGCAGCCAGACCGGGAAACTCACGGAGGGCATCGTATGCACGTAAAGTCTGGCGACCGAACTCGTGGCGACGCCGACACTGTTGGAGACCACGGTCCAATATTCTGCCGCGTGCTGGAAGGTCACGCTGGCAATCGAGAGCGAACTGTTGGTTCCGAGTGCCGGTCCTGCGCTGTTGGTCTGCCATCGGAAGCTCAAGGGACCGCTTCCGGTGACTCCCACCTGGAACAAGGCGCCGGCGCCATGCGGGACGTGTAGTGTTTGGGGTTGGCTGGTAATGATCGGCGGCGCCAGCAAACGTGCGACCCGGCTGAACACGGTTCCATTCGCGTCGGTCACGCGCAAACGATAATCGCCAAACTGGCTGTATTGTACATTCGGGAGAGTCAGCGTCGCGTTGGTCTCTCCGGGAATGTCCCCTCCGTTTTTCTGCCATTGGAGCATGAGCGGCGCTTGCCCCACGGCGAATGCGGTGAGCGTGGCCGTCTGACCCGGAACGATCGGAACATCGGTTGGTTGCCGAAGCACCGCGGGGCCGGGCGCCAAAGCGAGGGTGAAGTTCCCACCGGCGGTCACCCGTTGCAGATTCGTCAGCCCTTCCGGAACCGTACCCTCGCCGGCAATGCTCCCACCCCACGACACGAGCGTTCCATCCCGGCGCAGAGCAAGGCTGTGTGATAAACCGGCGGCGATGGCAATCACGTTGCTTAACCCGGGTGGCACGTTGGTCTGGCCACTTCCATTGAATCCCCACGCGGCGACCGTTCCGTTGGAGCGCAATGCCAGGCTGTGATTGAAAGCGGAGGCGATGGCGATCACGTTGGTCAGACCGCCGGGGACGGTGATTTGTCCGTTGCCGTTGTAACCCCAGGCGGTGACGGTCCCATTGGAGCGCAGAGCGAGGCTGTGAAAAGCGCCGGCCGCTATGGCCTGGACTCCGTTCAAGCTGGCCGGAACGACCGACTGACCGCTCGTGTTGCCTCCCCAGGCCACGACCGTGCCGTCCGAGCGCAGGGCCAGGCTGTGCGTTCCGCCTGCGGCAGTCGCGACAACTCCCGTGGCGCTTGCCGGCGGTGCGACCTGTGCGAACCCATTGTCGCCCCAGCCAATCAAGGAGCCATCGCCCCGCAACGCAAGGTTGTGACGATGGCCCGCCGCGATGGCCGTAATATTCGTCGCGTGGATCGGAACATTTGTCTGGCCGAAGGCGTTGTCGCCCCACGCTGCCACGGTGCCGTCCTGACGAAGCGCGATGGCGTGCGAGAAACCGGCGGAGATGGCAGTGACGTTCGTGAGCGTCAACGGCGGCTCGATTTGATGTGCCTCGTTCGCTCCCCAGCCGGTCACGAATTCCGGCGCGGCGTTCAAACGAGCGAACGCGAATCCGAGGGCCGCGCAAAATCCTGTCGTCCGGCGGAACAGGTTCGCGTTTCTCCCCGCCGCGCGCCGCATGCCGAAACCATTCATGGCAGCACCCTCACGCGATAGTAGGCCGCGTCGGAACCTTCCCCTTCCGTCCAGACCAGATTGGTGGCCGTAGCCGTCAGAGGGCCACTGGCAGGACTCCACGCTCCGAGATCGGCGCTGCGTTCCACCTGATATTGGCGGCCCGCAATGGATTCGAAATCCAATTGCCATCCACCCGCCGTCGGGGCGATGTGGACGCGCGGCTGCGTCGCCACCGGCAAGGTGGACGTCGGCGACCGGTGAACGTTTCCGGCGTCGTCCACCGCGGCAAGGCTGATCAAATGTGCGCCGGCGGGCATGCCCGACCATGTGACCGAATTCGTCCCGCTGGCTGTTGCAACGATGTTTGTGCCCGACCACAATTCGAGGCGCGTGACCGTGCGATTGGTCAGGCTGAAGTTCGCCGTCAGCGTCACACTTTCGCCGGCGATCAGGCCGGCCGTGGGCGGCGGTGAGGAAAACGACAGCCACGATCGCGCGCGGGCAGTGCGCTGGGCGTCGCGCCGGAATTGAGGCCAATTCACGTTCGCAGGACCGGCGGTCACCGACAGCGCCTGGAGACCCCGCTCGTAGATTGGAACCAGGAGGCGATCCTCCAGCAACAGCGGCGAATCGAAGACGCTGCCTGAAGGATCGTTGGTGGCGCTGTTGAACGACCATATTTGTAATCCATCCTTGTTCAGGCCATAAACCCATCCGTTACGTGTCCCGAAGTAAATCGTGCCGTCAGAGCCAACGCAGGCGGAACTCTCAATGGCGCTCTCGGCCAGAAAATCCCAGCGCTTTGTCCCATCCGGCCGGATTGCATAGAGCCTGCGGTCCTGCGATCCCGCGATGACCGTGCCGTCGGGGGCAATCACCGGGGAAGCGCTCACAACGGCTCCAGCCTGAATCGCCCAGCGTCTTCGTCCATCCGGGCCTACTGCGTAGATGCCGCGATCTTCCGAGCCAAAGTAAACGACGCCGTCGGTGCCCACTGCCGGACTGGCCTGGATGCGGCCGCCCGTCCGGAATCGCCAGCGCAACAAGCCACTTTCGTTCAGCGCGTGCAACTCGCCGCCCTCCGTCGCGACAAAGACCGCTCCGTCTGCCCCAACGGAAGGGGCGCAGGTCAATGCGCTGGAAGCGGCGTATTGCCACCGGACTTCTCCTCCTGTATCGAAACCGCGGACAGTTCGATTT
>DATEKZ010000758.1:0-3945 GCA_035277185.1 Verrucomicrobiia bacterium | reverse complement strand
TCATTCGCGCGCCTTTCGCGGGCATTGTGACATCGAAAAACGCCCAGCCGGGAGAAATGATTTCGCCAATGTCCGCCGGTGGCGGCTTTACTCGCACCGGAATCTGCACCATCGTGGACATGAGTTCGCTGGAGATCGAGGTGGACGTGAACGAAAGCTTCATCAACCGTGTCGGGTCGGGACAACCGGTCGAGGCCACGCTGGATTCGTATCCGGATTGGCGCATTCCCGCGAAGGTCATCGCGATCATCCCGACGGCCGACCGACAGAAGGCAACGGTAAAAGTGCGCGTCGGGTTTGAGAAACTTGACCCGCGCATGCTTCCCGACATGGGAGTGAAAGTTGCGTTTCAGAGCACAGGCGAGGCGCCGGCGGCCAGCCGAAACGTTGTTGTTCCCAAAACGGCCGTTCGCCAACACGACAGTCGAGCCGTGGTGTGGATCGTTCGGGATGGGCGAGTCGAACGCCGCGCGGTGACGGCTGGACCGGCGCGCGGCGACGAAGTCACCATCGCCGCTGGATTGAGCGGCGGCGACAGAGTGGTGGTTGAAGGACCGGCCGATTTGGCTGATGGCACCAGGGTAACGGAGGCAAAACGATGACTACAAGCAACGGAATCCTCGTCCGCGTCAGCGATGTCGACAAAACCTTTCGCCGTGGATCGGAGGAGATCCACGTGTTGTCGGGACTGAACCTCGAAGTGCCGAAGGGAGAATTTCTGGCGCTGATGGGACCGTCCGGTTCGGGCAAGTCCACCCTGCTGAATCTGATTGGCGGTCTGGATCGGGCGACCCGCGGTTCGGTGGAGATCGGCGGCGACCGGATCGGCCAGATGTCCGACCGGCAGCTCGCCGCCTGGCGGGCGCGGCACGTGGGGCTGGTGTTCCAGTTCTACAATCTGCTCCCCGTTCTGAGCGCCGAGCGGAACGTCGAATTACCGTTGCTTCTCACTCATCTCTCGAAGGGCGAGCGAAGGAAACACGTCGAAGCCGCGCTCAAGATCGTCAACCTGTCGCATCGCGCGCGACACTACCCTCGCACCCTGTCGGGCGGCGAACAACAGCGCGTCGGCATCGCTCGCGCCATCGTCACTGACCCGACCATCCTGCTGTGCGACGAGCCGACCGGCGACCTCGACCGCAAATCAGGCGATGAAATCCTGAGTCTGCTGCAGGCGCTCAACAAAGAGCAGGGCAAAACCATCATAATGGTGACGCACGATCCGCATGCGTCTGTGCGCGCGAGCCGGACGGTGCATCTCGACAAAGGCCAGCTCAGCAGCGAACCGATGAAATGAAAGAAAATGGAGTAATGGAGTGTCGGAGTAATGGGGCAATGGAGCAGGGGACTTCAGTGCTCCAATACGCCATTACTCCACGACTCCAACCCTCGGCGGCTCCAATGCGCCATCGCTCCCATACTCCATCATTCCATTGTTCTCGATGAAATTCCTTTATCTTGTCTGGAGCAACCTGAAGCGCAAGAAGCTGCGCACAACGCTCACGCTGCTGTCGATCCTCGTGGCGTTCGTCCTGTTCAGTTTGTTGAGCGCCCTGAAGCTCGCCCTAGTCGGCGGCGCCACTCTGGCCGATGCCAACCGTCTGATCGTGCGTCACCGGGTCTCGTTCATCCAACCTCTCCCGCACGCCTATCAGGCTCGGATCGCCCGGATCCCAGGGGTTTCCGCGGTTTCACATACGTCATGGTTTGGCGGCATTTATCAGGATCCCAAAAACCAGTTTGGCACCTTTCCAGTCGAGCCGGAATCGTTTCTGGCGATGAATCCCGAGAACGCACTGCCGGATAGCCAGAAGGAAGCGTGGCTCAAGACACGCACCGGGGCCGTCGTGGGCCGCACGTTGGCGACCCGATACGGCTGGAAAATCGGTGATCGTGTGCCATTGACTTCACCCATCTGGCCAAACAAGAGCGGCAGTGCGTGGGAATTCGACATCGTCGGTATCTACGATGCAGCGAAAAAAACCGCCGACACATCGCAATTTCTTTTTCGTTACGATTACTTCGACGAAGCGCGGGCCTACGGCAGCGGACTGGTCGGTTGGTATCAGGTGAGAGTGGATGATCCGAAGCGAGTTACGGAAATCGCCGCCGCGATCGACGTGGAATTCGCCAATTCGCCCGCCGAAACCAAGGCGGAATCTGAGGGCGCGATGTTTCAAGGATTCGCCCAACAGATCGGCGACATCGCAACGATCGTCACGGCAATCCTGGCGGCTGTTTTCTTCACCATCCTGCTGGTCGCAGGCAACACCATGGCGCAGTCCGTGCGAGAACGGACGCAGGAACTGGGGGTGCTCAAGGCGGTGGGCTTTACCAACGAACTCGTGCTCGGTGTCGTTCTAGGCGAATCGCTGGTCATTACCTTTGTCGGCGGGATCTTGGGTCTGTTGCTCGGCTGGCTGATGGTGACGGGATTGGGCCAGTCGGGTGCCATCAGGCAGTTTTTCCCCATTTTTTTTGTTCCCGCACGCGATCTGATCATCGGTGCGGTGCTTTCGCTCGGACTCGGCTTCGTGGCGGGGATTCTGCCTGCGATTCAGGCGATGCGATTGCGTTTGGCCGACGCGTTGCGCCGCGAAGGATGAACATGAGTCTGGCTTTCCTTGTTCCTGTGACTGTCAGCCCAATTTTCTGCGTATGATCAACTGGCTCTCGCAAATCGTTTCCGTCACGTGGTTCGGACTGTGTACGATCCCGCGGCGCAAGGGTTCGGCGCTGGCCGCGATCTTCGGTATTGCCGGGGTGGTGGCGGTATTTGTCGGGGTGCTCTCGATTGCGCAAGGGTTTCGCCGGGCGGTCACGTCAACGGGACGGGACGACATCGCCGTCGTCTTGCGCGACGGAGCGAACAACGAAATGTCCAGCGGGTTGGGGAGGGACGAAACCCGGGTTATCAAGGATGCTCCCGGAGTGGCGCAGGAGAGCGAATGGGCCCTGGCGTCGGCGGAACTGTTCGTGATCATTGACGTTCCCAAGCGCTCGACCGGGACCGACGCCAACGTTCCCTTCCGCGGCGTCCAGCCGGCTGGCGCGGCGGTGCGCGGAAACGTGAAGATCATCCAGGGGCGCATGTTTGAACCCGGACGCAACGAAGTGATTGCCGGTGTTGCGGCGGCGCGGGAATTTGCCGGCCTGGACGCCGGCAAGACCATCAAACTGGGCAGGACCGAGTGGAATGTCGTCGGTGTGTTTTCCGCCGGCGGTGGGATGGCGGAGTCGGAATTATGGACGGACACCACGGTGTTGCAGTCCGCCTACCAGCGCGGCGACTCGTATCAGTCCGTGTACGTAAGACTCTTGTCCTCCGACAAATTTCAGGGATTCAAGGACGCGCTCACCTCCAATCCCCAGGTCAAGGTGAAGGTCGTGCGGCAGACTGAGTTTTACGCCGATCAATCCACGGTGACCACCGACTTCATCACGGGGATCGGAACGGTGATTGCCCTGATGATGGCGTTGGGCGCGCTGTTTGGTGCTTTGAACACCATGTACAGCGCCGTGGCGGCCCGCACCCGCGAGATCGCCACTCTCCGGGCGCTGGGATTCGGCTCCGGCCCGGTCGTCCTTTCCGTCCTGTTCGAATCCCTGGCGCTGGCGCTGGCCGGTGGGATCATCGGCGGTGCGGGCGCCTATCTGGCGTTTGACGGTTATGGCGCCGCCACGATGAATTTTCAGACGTTCAGCCAGATCGCGTTCGCTTTCGCTGTGACACCACAACTGCTTTTCAACGCCATCCTTTGGGCGACAACCATCGGTTTGCTCGGCGGACTTTTCCCGGCAATTCGCGCAGCCCGACTGCCCATCGCCGCGGCGCTGCGGGACACATAAAATCCTGCTGCGGACCGCGGCCATTCTGGCCGCAGCGCTTTTGGAAACCAGGAGGCTTTCAAACTGCGAGCGACCTCCCGCAGTCGCCGCCGCTGC
>DATEKZ010000757.1:0-3043 GCA_035277185.1 Verrucomicrobiia bacterium | reverse complement strand
CAGCGATTCAATCTTTTGCACCGCCTCACCCAGAATCCGTTCGGGCTGACGGCGGCTCTTCACACCGGTCATCTCCAGAAAGGAGAAAATGCGCAGAGGCGTCGCGTCCCACGCCTCCGGCAATAATTCCGGGACGGCCTCGACGTCCGCGACGGTTGTGGTGCCGGTGCGTGCGAGCATTTTCACGCCGTCCATCCATGACTTGGCGAAATCGGCGTAAATCCAGCCGCCCTTCTCGGTGGTGATGGTCTTTATCCAATCGACAAACGTCCGGGTCGGCGCGAGGCGGCCGGCCATGCCGGTGTAATCGAGATGGCAATGGGCGTTGATCAGGCCGGGCAAAAGAATCGTATTCCCCAGATCCACGATCTCTTCGCCGGCGGGAGGAGCCAGATCGCGCCAGCGAGCGACGCTCACGATGCGATTTCCGGCAATCCGAACAGCGCCGTCCTCGATCGGCGGACTGGAGACCGGCAGGACAACGCGAGCGCGCAGAATCATCGGGGCAATGGGGTGGGGGAGCTGCTGAGCAGAGTGACGAGGACGATGCGGCACCCACCCCGCCATCGCTGCCCATCCGGATTCAGATTCCGGCTTCCTGGCGCCGCTGCTTCGTGCGCGCCGCCTCGGCGTGCTTGCGTGCCTTGTATTTGCTGTGGCGTTTGCGGATCTGCTGCTCGATTTTCTTGGTCACGAGATCGATGGCCGAGTAGAGGTCTCTCTCGCAATCCTCGGCGAACAGGTCGGGACCGGGCACCGCCAGGCGGACGGAGCAGGAGAACTGTTTCTCGGTGGCCTTTCGATGGTCGTGTTCGAGCGTCACACGGGCGTCAATGGCAAAACGGTCGAAATGATCGAGTTTGTTGATCCGGTCGATGATATGGTCCTCGATTGCTTTCGTCAGGGTCAGATTGTGCGTCGAAAGTATCAATTTCATGGTCTTATCATGGTGGCAGGATTCAACAAAATCCAGCGAAAGTCTTTTGCGGCGACACGCCAGGGTCGGTCGAAATCCATCTTGCACGAACGAAAATGAGTATTAGTTTAGCGGGTGTGAAGGCAAGGGCCATCCGTAATCTCCTTTTCAGCGTCTTCGTCGCGGCGTCGCTTCTGAGCGGTTCCGCGTTCGGGCAGAATACGTCCGTTGCACCGGCCGCGGCACCCGGCCCCAGAGAACTGGTGTCGCCCTGGAGACAGACGCGGACCAACGAATGGGTTCGGTACCATTACCCGATGCTTCGGCCGCCCGTTTACCAGGACGCCAAACTTGTCAGGCCGCAGTCCGTTGTCCAGGGCTGGTTTGAGACCAACAACAGTCCGCCCGCGGTCGAAATCAAAGCGGCAAAACCGAAGCCAACGACACCTCAGGCCCAACCGCCCAATCTCGATGATCCGAAGTCGCTGAGACAATACGCGCTGAAGAATGGTCTCGTTATGCCTGAAGTCAGCGGACCCATGGTCAATTGCGGCGGCGGAGGCTGACGGCCCATTCTCTGGAGATAGTTTATCTCCACCCCACCACCGGGTTCTCAAGCTAAGCGGGAATGAAATCGCTCACCGAACATCTCTGGTTCGAAGTCCCAGACCGGCGCGGCTACCTGAACATCACCAGCACGGTCGAAAAGCTCGTGCGCAAAAGCGGCGTGCAGGAAGGGCTTTGCCTGGTAAACGCGATGCACATCACGGCCAGCGTCTATGTCAACGACGCCGAGGACGGCTTGCTGCACGACTATGATGTCTGGCTGGAAAAGCTGGCGCCGCATGAGCCGACGTCGCAGTACCATCACAATCGCACCGGCGAAGATAATGCCGACGCGCACCTCAAACGACAGGTCATGGGACGTGAAGTCGTCGTCGCCATTACGAATGGAAAACTCGACCTCGGTCCGTGGGAACAAATCTTCTACGGCGAGTTCGACGGACGGAGGCGCAAACGCGTGCTCGTAAAAATCATCGGCGAGTGAATTCATTCTGCGCGCATGACGGCGGGAGGTTTGCCTAACGGCGATTGGGGTGCGTTGAATCCGTCACGTTGCTGAGTCTCCGGATTGGCGCGCCAGGAGGAGGCGAATCCCTATTGGGTTAATGCCAGCTCAAGGAAACTGGTCACGGACCGGTGTTCGCTGTCGGCGAAAAACCATCTCGCCCACCGGTCGTAGTAGTCTGAATCTGCGGATGAACTTAACGATTGTCTTAACTGGTAAAATTCTTCGACTGGCGTTACTTCACTGACGTCGTTCGCGTCGAGCCGCAGTCCGGCTGCGGCTTCAGCCAACTCCGGTAGCCAGGCGGGGGCGGGCAACGGTGCGCGCACCACCGGCCATATGCGCACCGTTTCATCCCACGAACCGGTGACCACACACGCGCCGTCCGGACTGAATTCCCCGTAAGTCACGCGCGCCGCGTGGCGCATTGGCTCGCTGAGTTGATAGCCCGTCCACGCATCCCAGAGACAGGCCGCTCCATCGTTCGATGTCGTGATCAGCCGCTCTCCGTCCCGATCAAACCGGACCGAGAGGAGCAGGCCACCCGGCCTGATCGGGCCAACAATGGATCGGCCCGTGCGCAGATCCCAGATTTGAAATGCATCGCCCGCAACGGTCGCCAGTCTCCGGCCATCCGAAGCAATATGAAAAGGACGCAACTCCGTGGGCGCATCGGCATGCTCCAAGGTCCAGATCAAAGCCCCGGTCCGCGCAGACCAGATGCGAACGGTCTTGTCCCGTGATGCGGTCACGATCAAGTCGCCCGCTGGACTGAATTCCGCCCAGTTGACCTCGCCTCGATGTCCGAAGGGGGGAAACATCCGATTGCCATTCCAGGCATCCCATGCCTGCGCACTTCCATCCCAGGAAGCTGTCACGAACTGTCTCCCGTCAGGGCTGAACCCGACGTGATTTACGCGAGCTTTGTGTTTGCATTCGAAAAGAGGTTCCTCGGAATCGAGCCGCCACATCTGAGACAACCCATCGTCGGAACATGTCACCATTCGCCGGCTGTCGGGACTGAAGCGCACCCGGCGAAGGGCAGGCTGAGGTCCGGG
>DATEKZ010000756.1:0-2462 GCA_035277185.1 Verrucomicrobiia bacterium | reverse complement strand
GGCTCAACGGCGTGCTCAACGAACTGGTGCACCTGCCGCTCGATTTGATGGACAAAATCTCCGGCCGGCTGAAGGTCATGGCCAATCTCATTTCCTATCAGAACGACCTTCCTCAGGAAGGCCATGCGCCGGCCAATTCCGAACTGGGCGGCGTCGAACTTCGCATCTCCGTTTTTCCCACCGTGCGCGGCGAGAAAATCGTTGTCCGCATTTTCGATCCCAGCAATCGCAGCTTCGACCTGGCCAGCCTCGGTTTTGAAGACGAAACACTGCAAACCTTTATCAAGCTCCTCGCCCGTCCGAGTGGACTCATCCTCCTCACCGGCCCCACCGGCTCGGGCAAGACAACCGCCATTTACGCCGCGCTGTATCACCTCGTCCAGCGTTCCGGCCCCACCATCAGCATCAGCACCGTCGAAGACCCGGTGGAGTTCAACCTGCCGATGATCAGCCAGGCGCAGATCAATACGCACAAGGAATTCACGTATCCGGTGGCGTTGCGTTCGCTCATGCGCCAGGACCCGCAGGTCATCATGGTCGGCGAAATCCGCGATCCGGAGACCGCAGCCATTGCCGTGCAGGCCGGCCTCACCGGGCACCTCGTCATCAGCACCATCCACAGCGGGAGCACCGCCGGCGTGTTTGCCAGACTGATCAACATGGACATCGAGCCGTTCCTACTTTCGTCGAGCATCATCGGCATCATCGGACTCCGGCTCATCCGCAAGAATTGCACGTATTGTTCCGCGCCTTATCAGCCCGAACCCGGTTTGATGCGTCTGATTCCACCGGAGGATCTGGAGAACGCGACGCTGCGACGCGGCAGCGGCTGCGCCGAATGCCTCCATACGGGCTTCTCCGGACGCACCGCGGTGACCGAGATGCTCGCCGTGGACGAGGTCCTGCGCGACGCCATCCTGCAAAAGCTTCCCACCCGCACGTTGCAACAGGTCGCCGCCCAGCAGGGAATGCAGACGCTTTGGCAGATGGGCCTGCGCCGCGCCCTGTCCGGACAGACGCCGTTCGAGGAAATTCTGCGCGTCGTCGCCGTGGACCAGTTTTGATTCGCAAGTCCGGGGTTCCGAATTCCGAATACTCGCCGGCGCCGTTTTTCCGCCGCACCTGAATGATTTCCTTCTCGCTTGCGCTGCTCGCCTTCCTCAGCCTCACCATTACCCTGTGGCAATGGCTGGTCGCGCGGCGCTTCCCGCTTCACCGCCGGGTTGCGGATCGTCACCACGCTCCCGCCGTCACGCTCCTCAAACCGTTAAGAGGCGGCGATACCGAGACCCGCCGCTGTCTCGAAAGCTGGTTTGCCCAGGATTATTCCGGCGAAGTCCAGGTGTTGTTCGGGGTCCCATCGGCACACGACCCTGTTTGTGATACGGTCCGCCAATTGATCGCATCTCATCCCGGCCGCGACGCCCAATTGATCATCTGCGCCGAGTCGCACGGCGCCAACGAGAAGGTCTCGACCCTCCTTCAGCTTCTGCGCCAGGCAAAACACGAATTCATCGTGGTCAGCGATGCCGACATCCGCGTGCCGCCGGATTTCGTTGCCAACGTCATCGCTCCGTTGTGTGAACCTCCCGTAAATCTGGTGAACTGCTTCTACCGCCTCGCGAATCCGTCCACGCTGGCGATGCACTGGGAAGCCATCGCCATCAATGCCGATTTCTGGAGTCAGGTCTTGCAGGCGCGCAGCCTCAAAGCGATCGATTTCGCCCTCGGCGCGGCCATGGCGACCACCCGCACGCAACTGGACAGCATCGGCGGCTTCGCGGCATTGGCCGATTACCTGGCCGACGATTACCACCTCGGAAACCTTACGGCACGACGAGGCGGCCGAATCGAAATCTCGCCTGTCGTGGTCGAATGCCGGGAATCGCCCAAGACGTGGGGACAGGTCTGGGCGCACCAACTCCGCTGGGCGCGCACGATTCGCAGTTGCCGGCCCGTTCCCTACTTCTTCAGCATCCTGGGCAACGCCACACTTTGGCCGCTGTTGATGCTGTTGACCGGCGCCTCCGGGCGGGAGCGTGAATGGACGAAACAGATCGAAAGCGCCTTCGGCCCGGGCACGATCCCGATCGCGATCCCCGCAATCTTCGCACTTTTCCTGGTCTGCCTGCTGGTGCGCATTCTGACCGCGCTCGCGAACCGCGCGCGACTGGAGGAATCCGGTATGCAATGGGCGGGCGCCTGGCTGATCCCCACCAAAGACCTGTTGAACGCCGCAATCTGGGCGCTCGCGTTCCTCGGCAACCGCATTGTGTGGCGGGGACACACGTATCGAGTCACCACGGACGGCAAATTGGTCGGGATCGCGGAACAGGCGCCACGATCAAAGCCCGCCGCTTGACGCGGTCCACGAGCCGGATTGGGCAATTCGAGGGCGATTAGAGCAAGATGACGATTAAGATTGCGGGAGGTCCCCCGAACTCGAAACCGCGAGACCGGTA
>DATEKZ010000755.1:0-6553 GCA_035277185.1 Verrucomicrobiia bacterium | reverse complement strand
GCATAATCAGGGCACTGGCATGAAAGCGAAGACCAACCAGACTTCCCACCGGGTCGAACTCGGACGCCGCATCGTGGCCGATCCGAAGATTTGCGGCGGCCAGCCGACGTTCAAGGGCACCCGCATCATGGTGTGGATCGTCCTCGAACAACTGGATCGCGGGCTGACGTGGGCCGAGATCACTCGCGAGTGGGACGGCAGAGTCACCGGAGAGGCCATCGCAATTGCCGATCTCGTGGTCAAACACGAACCGTTCCGAGGATTCAATGTTGGTGCTCGACGAAAACGTGCCCGCCGACCAACGGCGCTTGCTGCGTAAGTGGCGCGTTCATTTCCGGGTGGTCGGTGTGGATGTGGCCTCGTGGGGTGCCGCCGACGAGAACCTGATTTCACTGCTCCATCAACTGTTCCGGCCGACGTTCTTCACTCTGGACCGCGACTTCCATCGCCCGGACATCTCTCCAATCGTCCGTGGCTTCGCCTACGGCTCCACATACACGGCCATTCCGACCCAGACGAGTTGCAGGAAATGTTCGGCGTTCCAGTTCGTGAGCCGGAAACAGCCGTGGGATTCCGCCCGCCCCACTTGCTCAGGTCGCGGCGTCCCGTGAATGCCGTAGCCAGGCCGGTCCAAACCGATCCACACCGTGCCCACCGGATTGTTCGGTCCGGGCTGCAACACCAGTTTGCGGTTCAGCTCCCGCGCCTCAGGCGACTCGGGAAAATTCTCCGGGTCAAAGGTGTAGTTCGGATTCGGCGCGATGACGGACACGTGCAGTTCGCCCGCGGGACGCTTCTCCGCGAACGCCGCGATGCTGCAGGGAAAGTGCGCGACGAGGTTCGTGTTCTCGTCGAACGCCTGCAGCGTCCGGTTCTCCAGGTGGATGCGCGCGAACGCGGCCCTTCCGCCGACCGCAGGTTGTCCGACATTGGGAATTTGCACCACCGTACCCGCGGTGACGTTAGTCCAGGGTATCGCCGGGTTCAGGCGCTGAATGAGCGCGGGGCTTGATCTGCCCGCTTCGGACACCAGCTCGAGAAGGGTCTCGTAGTCGAGCCGGTCCTGTTGCGATTTCTCCAGCCAGGTCTTTCCCAATGGCCGCAGTCGTTTGAGGTCCTCGACCGTGACGACGTAATTGGTGTAGGAGGGTTCGGCGATGAGAAGACGCCTCCGGGTCGCGGCGTCCAGATCGCTCGTCAACGGGAGTCCCGTCTTCCGCTGAAAGGCAACCAGAGCCGAGCGCGTCCTGGAACCAAACACGCCGTCGATCGACCCTGGAGAAATCCCCAACCGCGTCAGCGCCAATTGTGCTTCAAAAGCGTTGGTCGCCGGGCGAGGCAACGGGTTTGAGTCCTTAGAAGGCTGTCGCGATGGAACCGCCGTCGGAACGGGCTGCTCAGAGGCGGATGTTGAAGAGGCGACTACACCCGGCGTTGCTGCGGCGGGCTTCGTGCCGCGTGCGGTGCTGTCGGTAGAAAGGCGGTCGGGTGTTTTTTTTGAGCCGGGCTGTTCGACACGGCTCGATTTGGCCGCGCGCGACGGCGACAGTGGAGGGGAGAGATTGGTGTCCCCAGGCGACGTGACCAGCCAAACGAGCAGCCCGGCCCCCGCGGCCAGAGTGACCAGCCCAACCACGAACGGCCGCTTGGCCCTTCGCGGTTTGGGCATAGGCTTGAACCTTAGCACGCGCCCCACGTGCCGATTAAGCCATGGAACGTTCAGTTTGCCACAACAGAATTGGCAGGACGAAGGCTTGACCTTTTCCTCCAACCCGTCAGATTACGCGGCTCGGTTCACCACCCATGGTGACCACGCCCGTTCTGGCCCGGCGGCCAGTCGCGCAAGGCCGGGTTTTCCGTTATCTTTGGGGTGTGGTTCAGACCGTTTTTGATATGCAGCATATTCGCAATATCGCCATCATCGCGCACGTCGATCATGGCAAGACGACGCTCGTCGATTGCCTCCTCAAGCAGTCGGGGACTTTCCGTGCCAACCAGGCCATCGCCACGGAAGAGCGCATCATGGACTCGATGGATCTGGAGCGCGAAAAGGGCATCACCATCCGCGCCAAAAACGCCGCGTTCAAATACAAGAATTATCACATCAACATCGTGGACACGCCTGGCCACGCCGATTTCGGCGGCGAAGTCGAGCGCGCGATGAGCATGATCGACGGCGTGCTACTGGTGGTGGACGCCGCCGACGGTCCGCAGGCGCAGACTCGATTCGTGCTGCGCAAGGCGCTCGAAGCCGGCGCCAAGCCCATCGTCGTCATCAACAAGATCGACCGCGAGAACGCCAACCCGAAGAAGGTGCTGGACGAGGTGTTCGACCTGTTCGTCTCGCTCCATGCCACCGATGAGCAGCTTGATTTTCCGTTCGTTTACACCAGCGCCAAGGAAGGCTACGCCAAACTCGACCTGACTCACGTCAGCGGCACGATGGAGCCGTTGTTCGACGCGATTGTGAAACACGTTCCGCCGCCGCGCGCGTTTGCCAGCGAGGGCTTTCAACTCCTGGTCGCCAACCTGGACTACTCGGATTACCTCGGCCGTATCGCGTTCGGAAAGATTTACTCGGGCAAGATCACGATCGGACAGCCGGCCGTTTGCATCCATGGCAACGGCACGAAGGTCAGCGGCAAGATCACGATGATTTACCATTTCGAAGGGCTCAAGCGCATCGAAGTCCAGGAAGCGCATGCCGGCGACATTGTGGGCGTGACCGGCTTCGAGGAGGTCTTCATCGGCGAGAGCATTGTCGATAACCCCGATCGCGCTGCGCTGCCGCACAAGCCCATTGACCCGCCGACGATCCAGATGGAATTCGCCGTCAACGACGGTCCGCTTGGCGGCAACGACGGCAAACTGGTCACTGCGCGCCACATCTGGGAACGGCTCGTCAAAGAAACCCGGACGAACGTCGCCTTGCGCATCGAACAGACCAGTGACCCGAAGATTTTCGCTGTCAGCGGACGTGGAGAAATGCAAATCGCCATCCTGGTCGAGCAGATGCGCCGCGAAGGTTACGAAGTGCTGGTTTCCCGCCCTGAAGTGCTGTGGAAGAAGGACGCGGCCGGCAATTTGGTTGAACCCATCGAGAAACTCTTCCTCGAAATTCCCGAGGAACACATGGGGCCGATCATGGAAAACCTGGCCTTCCGCAAGGCGGAGATCACGCACATGGACCATCACGGCGGCCAGGTGACGATCGAGGCGCTCATCCCCATGCGCGGCCTCATCGGATTCGAGACGGACCTCATGAACACCACGCGCGGCGTCGGCGTGATGAGCCATCTCTTCCACGAGTACGGAACCGACCGTGGCGAGATTGCGGCGCGCAAGAACGGTTCGTTGGTCAGCATGGAAGACGGCGAAGCCATGGCCTATGCCTTGAACATGATCCAGGAGCGCGGACGCCTCATGGTCGAGCCGGGTGACAAGATTTACAAAGGCATGATCGTCGGCGAAAACGCGCGCGACAACGACATCCCGGTCAACCCGTGCAAGGCGAAAAAGCTGACCAACATGCGTTCGCAGGGCGACGGCAAAGGCATCCAGCTCAATCCGCCGCTCAAGCTGAGCCTGGAACGCGCCCTCGAATACATCGGTTCAGACGAATACGTCGAAGCCACACCGAAGAACCTCCGCCTGCGGAAGAAGATCCTGGACGAAACCCAGCGCAAACGCGCCGCCCAACAGCGCAGCGTGAAGGTGGTGGCGGAGTGACGAGCCGTCGCGAATCAGAACGAATCCACCATGTCGTCAGCAGGGTTTTTCGTTCGATATTTTTCAGATCTAACCTCGGGCGAGCGCATCCGTTATCCACTCCTCTTTTCCTGGCCGCTGCGGTTGCGCTGAGTCGAAGCGTCAAGGCGGTCACAGTCGGTTAATGGTATTGATGACTGCGGAGAGGCTTCATTTTCGACATTCACCACCATTTCCAATTCATATCGGGCTTGTCTTGCGTGATCTTCTCCATCTCCCTGGTGGAGAGAAACTGGTAGAACTCGGCATGAGTGTCTCCGAAAAGCATAACCATCCTGTTCTTGCCCTTGTAATTGTGCCAAATATGGCGCCTGTGGTTCACGTCCCGGTTGGCATGCCAGATCGCGAATCGCCGGGTATCTCTCGGCGTTATCGTCCGTGTACATGAAATACGCCTTGCCGATCTGGCTTTGATTGGAAATGCACTGGACGGCCATGGCCTTTTGCCTGGCCCGTGCGAGCGCCGGCAACAGCAATCCGGCCAGAATCGCGATAATAGCGATGACCACCAGGAGTTCGATCAACGTGAACGCCACTCGACGATAGAGCGAAAGCGGAACAGCAGCCTTCATAGTTCTTGGATCCTAGACGAAACCCGGCACAAGCGCGCCCTGCAACCGCGCGCCGCAAAGATCGTGGCCGAGGAGTCCTCGGCGAGCCGCCTGTCAAGCCGCCGCGCTGGCCGACGGACCGTGCGACAGCGCTGACAGCGGAGCGTGCCGGATGGCGAAGTAGATGTGATCCTTCAGCCAGGCGCGCCGCAGCTTGAGTTCTTCGATCTCCTGATCGGTGGCGAAGTCAATCTCTTCCTCGATCCGGTAGATGGCGTCGTCAATGGTGTGATACTCTTCGAACATCTTTCTGAAACGCTCATCTGCGGCTTTCAGTTGCTTGATCGTCTCCCGGTGCTCGGGAAACTCCCTGAGAATAGGATGATGAAGGTCCATGGGCAGATCCGAGTTTTTGGTTAAGTGGCGCTATCCTACACAAAATGCGCCGGGAGTAAATCTGTTCTTTACAAAAAAAATCCCGGCGTCAAAACGGCCACCGCAACCCGCCCCGTGTCGCTCCCTCTGGCCGGTATTTGAACGGAAAGGGGCTTGGCCGGGGCGGGTCCAGAGCATTCCTCTCTCCGCGGGCGAACCTACGTTTGCGATCCGGGCGACGCCGTTTTGATTCGGTTCCTCACCCCGTACGTCTCCGCCGCGGCGGCGCGGAAATGGCGGCGTACCTTCCAACTCGCCCAGGCGAAGAACAGAAGGTTCTTGGTCACAAAGAACGCCGGTGTGATCCAGTAGATCCAGTTCGGTGAAAGCCGCTGGACGAACCCCGCCTGACCCCACGCGTTTAAGGCGCGTTGGATTAGTCCGCTGGGCCCGGAGAGATAAACCAGCACCCACGGGATCAATGTCACGAGGATGAAGGTCTTCAGGACAACCAACGAGGTTTTCTTCGATGACAGACTGAACCAACCGCCGACGGCTGTGAGCGCCAGCACGTCGGTCAGAAAGCTGCTCAGGCTTCCCGTCGCCATCGTGGCGTACATTCGAAACAGGTAGCTGCTATTGGGCTGGTTCTCGTGCGGTTTCCAGGAGCCCCACAGGAACGCGTAGTGCAACAACCCGATGACCAGCACCGGCCAGAAGAAAAGACGGATCAGTGCGCGCCGCCGACCCCACAGAATCGTTCCCACCTCGATCGGTGTGGTCAGCAACAGTTCCAGGGCGCCGTTTCGCCGCGCCTCGACAAAGAACCGGCAGGCCATCGCCGCGATCCAGACCCGGTTGATAAAATACATCGCCGTGCTGAAGTCCCTGTGGAATGGATACGCGGCAGGATTGCGCCGCTGACCGATCGTGAGCCAGTAGATGTTGATCGCCACGATCCCGACGAGCGCCCAGAACACCCAATGCGGCCAACGATGACGGCTGGCCAGCGCATAGACCGGATTGCCGTCGAGGCGATGCTTCAGGCGTCGCTGCCACCGACCGGTGCGTCCCAGCCGCAGCAGCCAGCGACGCCGTGTCTGTGGGTTGGCCGGTTCCTGCCGCCAGACCCGACGTACGACCAGAACGGCGCCGATCATGAACGTCCAGCAGAGCGCGTTAACGACGCCCAGGGACGTCCAGAAGAGTTTCGGGTTGGCCTTGAATGCCGGATCGGTTGCGAATTGACCGGTCTTGACGGGGCTGAAAATGCCCAATTCAGGCGAAGCGAGCTGAATTCCCCAAAGCGGTTTGCCCACGAAAAAATTTAACGCGAGAACCAACAGCCCCGGGAGCAACCCGCTCAACGCCAACACGAGAATCACTGAGCCAAGAATGGCTTTGGTCTGGTCGCGGCTCACGGCCGACGCGAACATTCCCGCGGTGAGCGAGAACAGAATAGCGTTCACCACCGCCAGCGCGATTCTGCCATATTCGCCCGGCGTGACGCCGCCCAGCAGCAGCGGGACGCCCAGCGAAGGCAGAACGGCCAGCAATCCGTAGAACCCGGCAAGCGACGCGGCGATCCATTTCCCGAGCACGACGTCATAACTTCGCAAATCCGTCAGGAAGAGCAGGCCGAGGGTGCCGTCCCGTTTCTCCGTGCTGACGCAATCAGCGGTCAGGAACGGCCCGACGAGGAGGCAGTAGGCGAAGGCCATGGTGGTCAGGGCGGAGAAAAGCGATTGGCCGAGGGCGGCCGGCGGCTGTCCCTGGACGGGAAAGAAGCAAAGCCACAGGGTGATCGTCGAAGCGGCCAGTGCCGCGAACAATCGCAGCGCATAAGTGCCTCGCCGCCG
>DATEKZ010000754.1:0-4154 GCA_035277185.1 Verrucomicrobiia bacterium | reverse complement strand
CCTCGCGGGCGCGGGGCGAACCGAACTGGCGCTTTCGTTGTTCGGCGCCCGACCGAGGGCTTCGGGGAAAATCCGTATCGGTGGCAAGCCGGTTGTTATTCGTTCGCCGGCTGAGGCGATCACCGCCGGCATCGGTTACGCTTCGGAGGACCGCAAGGAGGCCGGTTTGTTCCTCGATATGACGGTCGCGCAAAATGTCGTGGCGGCGAAGCTCCGTGAGTTTGGATCGTGGTGGCTCGACGACCGGCGTGGACGCAGTGTCGCGGAGGACTTTCGCCGGCGTTTGCGGATTGCGACGCCCGGTGTGAGCCAGGTCGTCCGACTCCTGAGCGGCGGCAACCAGCAGAAGGTCGTCCTGTCGAAATGGCTGCTCGTGAATCCGAAGGTGCTGATTGTGGACGAGCCGACGCGCGGGATCGACGTGGGCGCCAAGTTCGAAGTGCACCGCCTCCTGCGCGAGGTTGCGGAGAAGGGAACGGCAGTGATCGTGATTTCTTCAGATCTTCCGGAAGTGCTGTCGGTGGCGGATCGCGTCCTGGTGATGCGTGAAGGTCGAATCGTTGGTGAATTGAACGGCGCCGAGACGACCGAGGAGGCCGTCATGCGTCTCGCCTCGATCACTTTGAAGGAGTGAACTGCATGTCGAAAACCGCCACCACCGAAACCCGGCAACAAACGCACGCAACGGCGAAGCGCAGAAGATTTCCAGCTCTGTCGCGGGAGCTTGGCCTGATGGTCCTCATCGTGTTGCTGCCGGTCGTGTTGAGTGTGATGTATCCGTTGACGTTCCGGCCCTATTTCTGGACCGGGGACAACTTCGCCGCCATTCTGCGCAATCTCGCCTTCGAAGGTTTTCTGGCCATCGGGATGATGCTGATGATGGTCGGCGGCGTCTTCGATCTCTCGGTGGGCGCGATGGCGTCGATGATCGGCGTCGTCACCGGCTGGCTGATGAAGAGCGCCGGGTGGCCGGTGCCGGCGGCGGTGATGGGCGGTTTGGCCGTGGCGGCGTTGGGCGGATTCCTGAATGGATTCATCGTCGCCAAGGTGCGCGTGAACGCCCTCATCACGACACTCGGGACGATGGGCATCTTCAAAGGCATCGCGCTTTTGATCGGAGGCCCAGGCATCACGTTCCTGCCCGAATCGTTCACCCGGTTTGGCCAGGCGGAATGGCTCGGTCTGCAATCGCCCGTGTGGCTGTTGCTGGGACTGGCGCTCGTGGCGCACTACGGTCTCGCGCACACCCGATTCTTTCGCCAATACTATTACATCGGCAGCAATCCACGGGCGGCGCATCTCTCCGGCATCAATGTCGAGCGTATGCAGATGCTGGCGTTCACGCTGATGGGGATGATCGCCGGACTGGCGGGGATCGTTTACGCGTCGCGTATTGCAACGGCCACTTCCACGCTTGGCGATGGCAAGGAACTGGGCGCGATTACGGCAGTGATCCTGGGAGGGGCCAGTCTGGCGGGGGGCAAGGGAACCATCGTAGGCGCGCTCATCGGCGTGTTTTTTATGGCGCTGATGCAAAACGTGCTCATCATCATGCGCGTTCCATCGGAGTGGCAAGGCATCGTCCTGGGCGGCGTGCTGGTCCTGGCGGTGGCCGTGGATTCGGTGATGAACAGGAAACAAAACAGGTAGTTGTCAGTCGCCGGCGGTCAGTTGTCCGCAATGGGGGTGCGACTGTTTCCGATGGCAATGGACAATCAGACGACGGACCAACCAACAAACCGACTTATGAACAAACTCACACGACGCGATGCAATTAAGACGGCGGGAGCCCTCACCGGCGCAACGTTATTGGCTTCGGCGACCGGTTGTGAAAAGCAGAGTTCGCCATCCGCCTCTTCCGGAGATGGCGGCGCCAAGTCGTTCGCCGGCGAGGAATACGTCTGGCTTTCGGCGAATGCGAACCTCCCGCTCTTCACTGCTCACGATCACCCGGCTTTGCGGCTGGTCGGCGAAGAACTCGGTGTGAAGGTCACCATCGCCGGGCCGAATAGCGTCGATATTCCAGGGCTGGTGGCCGCCATTGAGCAAACGACTGCGCGACGGCCTGCAGGCATGATGGTAGTGGGTTGGGATCCGTCGGCGCTCGTGCCGCCGATCAACAAGGCTATTGAAGCCGGCATTCCCGTCGTGTGCGTGGATGCCGATGTGCCGGCCTGCAAGCGATTGGCGTTTGTCGGCACCGATTGGTATGACCTCGGCGTGCGGCAGGCCGAAGCGATGGTGAAGGCGCTTGCGGGCAAAAAGGGAAGGGTCGCGCTGCTCGGATTGATCGATCAGGTGATCGACCAGAACGCCTTCAACGGGTTTCGCTCCGTCGCGGAGAAAGCCGGGCTGACCTGCGCGGAGCCGCAGCATGACAAGGGCAATCAAGCCGAGGCGACGCGCGTTGCCGCTTCTATCCTTCAGGCGAATCCCGACCTCGTCGGCATGGCGGGCTTCGACTCCGAGAGCGGACCGGGATTCGGGCAGGCCATAAAAGAGGCCGGCAAGGCGGGAAAAATCGTGGCGACCTGCGTGGAGGCGGAAGCGCAGCATTTGCGATTGGTGCAGGAAGGCGTCATCACCGCCGCCATTGGTCAGAAGCGGGAGTTGTTCACCTACATGGGCGTGAAAGCGTTGTTTGAAGCCAACCACTCGAAATTGCGGTTCACGTCCGATGACAGGAAGGCGGGCGTAGTCCCGATCCCGATCAACTACAACACCGGCACCTACACCGTGACGAAGGAAAATGTGGAGTTGTTCCTGAAGAGGGCGTGAGCACGTCTGAACGAAGCCTCTTGTGGTGGGTCGTTCCTGGAGTGCTGGCTGGAATGGCCATGCCCTTCATCCATCCCGAGAGGCGAATGAACTTTGGTGGCGGATTGCGGGATTATGACGATGATCTCCCCATACTGTATTCCGCTGGTGTCCGAGCAGTGGTGTGTCTGTTGAACATTCCTGGTGATGCGCCGGTGTACGGGTCGAGCGGCTTTGATTTTCTTTGCTTGCCCGTTCCGGACGGCGCGCCGCCTACTGCTAAACAGGTGACGGACTTCACAGGCTTTGTTGACAAGAACCGGTCGCAAAGCAAACCGGTGGCGGTGCATTGCGAGGCAGGAATTGGAAGAACGGGAACGATGCTTGCCGCGTACCTTATTTCGAAAGGCGCTGGCGCTGAGACGGCTGTGTCCCAGGTGCGCTCAGTCGAGAATAGAGCCATTGAAACTCCACGGCAGATACAATTTCTGGAAGGGCTGGCGAATGCTTGGTGGAAACCCTAAGTCCCGACGGCTATTCAGAGGAATGAGACGCTCATCTGCACGCCGGCCCTCTCCTCCAGGCGTAACGATGCAGTTAGAGAATTGGCTCGCCCTCACCCTAACCCTCTCCCCCAGGAGAGGGAACTCACCTCGGCCACGCTGGGACGAGTCACCGGGCGGTGAGAGAGTTTCCGGCGCTGGAAAACTTCTTCCTGATGATTAGATCTGACACGAGGCAAAGATGAAGAAACTGCGCTTCGCCGTTTTTGGCGCTGGATTCTGGTCGCACTACCAGCTCGCCGCCTGGAAGGGACTGAAGGGGGTCGAGTGCGTGGCCATCTACAATCGGACGCTCGCAAAGGCCGAGGCACTGGCCGCGAAGTTCCACGTGCCATCGGTCTATGATGACGCGGAGGAGTTGTTGCGAAAGGAACTGCCTGACTTCATCGACGTGATTACCGATGTCGATTCGCACCGCAGATTCGTCCATCTGGCCGCCCGACATCGAGTTCCAGTGATCTGTCAGAAGCCGATGGCGCCGTCGCTGGCCGAGGCGGAGCGCATGGTGAAGGTCTGCCGCCAGGCGCGCGTGCCGTTCTTCATTCACGAAAACTGGCGGTGGCAGACGCCGATTCGCCAGCTCAAAAAGATTTTGAGCGAAGGGAAAATCGGAACGCCGTTCCGCGCGCGTATCGAAATGATCTCCGGGTTTCCGGTGTTCCGGAACCAGCCGTTTCTGAAGGAGCTGGGACAGTTCATCGTTACGGACCTTGGCAGCCACACGCTGGATGTGGCGCGATTCCTCTTCGGTGAGGCGGAGAATCTCTATTGCCAGACCCGGCGCGTCCACCGCAACATCAAAGGTGAGGATGTTGCGACCGTCATGATGCGCAT
>DATEKZ010000753.1:0-11512 GCA_035277185.1 Verrucomicrobiia bacterium | reverse complement strand
GGCTTCCCTCTCCCCTCAACGGGGAGAGGGATTGAGGGTGAGGGGTGAGACGTTAAGACCGGCTTCCGATCTTCTTTCCACACCAACGCGAGCCAGGACCCCGCGGTGTCATCGGTCTGCGGTTTTGCCTTTCTCACCCCTCACCGCAGCCTCCCCGTGAGGGGAGAGGGAGAAGCCCGGGTCGTCGCTTGAAAGAAACTGAGATTGCGCCCTTTGCCAGCCTGCCCCTGGCTCAGCGCCGCGGTTTTCCGTGCTCGTCCTCTCGGTCACCCTCGATGCCGTCCAACGTGTGGCGGAACAACTCCCGGTGCTGATCGCGGGTCTGTTTCTTCAGGGCCCGGATGTCCAGCAACGCCGTCAACATGGCCAGGCCGGTGAAGAAGAAACAGATGAGCCAATAAGTGACGAAATTCAGGCCGTCGAGGCGGGATTTGAGGACGGTCTGGCCCCAAATCAACATGCCACCGGCGACAATGAGGAAGAAAACTCCGAACCAACGGCGGCGGGCATCAACCGGGTTGTTCACGGGGGGCAAAGTAGCAGGAAACACGCATTTTCCCAAGTGCAAAAAACAGAGCATTTTCATCCCCGGGCGCATCTTAGAATCCTGCAGCCGCGTGGATGTTCGGCCACTTCCTTCCCCCACCCCGCCCCTCTCCCTCGGGGAGAGGGAGCGACGATGCCCGGCCTTCTGCTGGCGAGTCGTCTTGAGCTTTCGAACGCCGCTTCGGCTGTTCCCTCTCCCCTGGGGAGGGTCAGGGTGAGGGGGAAAGCGACCATCTTACGTGCAGGGCGGCAAACAAAGCATACTATGGCCCTGCGCGAGCGAATTCCCGGACACATTTCGGATTGCCGACGGCACGTGGCGGATTGATATTTCGAGCGGCTCGAGTCGTTTAACGATCAACCCGCAACTGGAGTCGATTCTATGCAAATCACCAAACAACTCGCCATCTTCCTGGAGAACAAACCCGGCACGCTGGCCCGCCTTTGCGACGCCCTCGCCGCCGGCAAAATCAACATCTACGCCATCACCGTCAGCGATACCATCGACCACAGCGTCATTCGCCTGGTGGTCAGCGATCCGCGCAAGACGCTCTTGCTTTTGGAGGAGTACGGTACTCTGGTCGTCGAAGACGACGTTCTCATGGTGGATGGCGACAACAAGCCCGGGGCACTCGCGAGAATCTGCCACCGGCTCGCAGCCGCGAAGATCAATATCGAGTATTGCTACTGCGCCACCAGCCCGGACGCAAAAAAGGGACTCCTGATTCTTCGCCCGTCCGACCCGCAAAAGGCGCTTAAGACGTTGAACAGTTGAAGTGACCTGACAACTGATGGGTGACCATGGCTGGGCGGCCGGAGAGTCACCCCATGACGGATCGAGATCGCGCAAATTCTCATTCTCATGGCCCACCCCCTGGTCTTTGAGTTAAACACCCGGTGCTGGCTGAAAAGGCTCACCGCCAGCCGTGGCCGACGCATCACTCTGGGCACCGTGCCCGAGGAAGAATTGGACCGCTGGCAATCTCTCGGCGTTTCGCATCTCTGGCTCATGGGCGTATGGACCATTGGCCCGCGCAGTCGCGCGACGGCCCTGGCCAGTCCGGAGCTCCGGCGGACATTCGATAAAACGCTTCCCGGATGGAAATCGGAACAGGTCAGCGGTTCCCCATTCGCCATCGGTGAATACAAAGTGCCGCGCCAACTCGGCGGTGAAAACGGGCTGCAAACCTTCCGGCGACAACTTCACCATCGCGGGCTGAAACTGCTCCTCGACTTCGTTCCGAATCATCTCGGGATCGACCACGCGTGGGCCGTCGAAAGGCCCGGTCTGTTGGTGCAATCGGCCTTCGCGACCGATGAGACCTTCTCGTTGTCCAATGCCGACGGCCTGATTCGATGGGCCGCGCATGGAAAAGACCCGAACTTCCCGGCCTGGATCGACACGATGCAGCTGGATTATCGCCTTGCCGAGACGCACCAGGCGATGATTGAACTTTTGAAATCCGTCGCTCGCCGCTGCGACGGCGTCCGCTGCGACATGGCGATGCTCCTGTTGAGCGATGTTTTCGCTCAAACCTGGCGCAAGTTCCCCTGTGATGGGATCGCCACCGGCCGGGAGTTCTGGGCCGATGCGATTCAGATTGTCAAACACGCGCAACCCGGGTTCATCTTCCTGGGTGAGGTCTATTGGGACCTGGAAGCACGGCTGCAATCGCTCGGTTTCGATTACACCTACGACAAACGCCTGTACGACTACCTGGTGTACCGCAACCACGCGGAGCTCCAGCGACACCTGTTCGGCGTGACGCCTGACTTCATCGCCCGCAGCGCCCATTTCCTGGAAAACCACGATGAGCCGCGCGTCGCTGCAATCCTTTCGCCGGCCGAACATCGCGCCGCCGCCTTGCTCGTCCTTGGCCTTCCAGGGCTACGATTGCTTCACGACGGCCAACTCACCGGCGCGTCAACGAAAGTGCCGGTCCAATTGGACTGCAGCCCGGTCGAAACGCCCCAACCGGAAATCGAAGCGCTCTACCACCGGCTGCTGACGGCGCTCCCGGCCGCCGCGATCGGAACCGGCCGGGGCGAACTGCTCCGTCCGCGTCCGGCCTGGCCGGACAATCCCACCGCCCGGAATTTCGTGATCGTTCAGTGGCAGTCGGAGCCGGACGCGTTTGATCTGGTCGTCATCAACCTGGCTCCGCATCAGGGCCAGTGTTTCGTTTCACTCAACGTCACGAATCTGGCGCGGCAAAACTGGCAAATGAACGACCTGCTCGGCGACGAAACGTATCACCGGTTTGGCGACGATCTGGCTGGCCAGGGGCTTTACCTCGATCTGCCCGCACACGGGGCGCGGTTGTTTCATTTCCGGCCGGTCGTCTGAGCCCTTTTCGTTCCGGACAAGGCGAGGTATCGCCGCAGAGACGGTCTCGCGGTCAGGGGTCCCTCGGCCGGAACGTTGAGAAATGGCTCGCCCTCACCCCGGCCCTCTCCCCCGGGGAGAGGGGGAAACCTTCGAGCGCCTCCGATAACCATCCCCGTGATTCGTCCCAGCGTGGCCGAAGGAGTTCCCTCTCCTGGGGAAGTATCAGGGCTTAGGGTGAGGGCGAGCCATTTCTCTAACTGCATCGTTACGGCCGAGTGTCAGGGGCGAACAGCGCACCCAAGTGCAGACGGCGTAACAGTCCATCTTTCCCAATCTGGACTATTGCACTCTACCGGAGATTGAGTAAAGAATTGCAAAATTTAGGTTTAAAAAGTGGCGGTGTGGTGGCTAAATCCCCCACCCAAATGACGGCCCGGTAATAGTTGAAGATGAAAGAGCGCAACTCGAGACCCAACGGCCTGCCTCCCAGGCAAGGCCTTTACGATCCGTGGTACGAACACGATTCCTGCGGCGTTGGCTTTGTGGTGAACATGAAGGGGCAAAAATCCCATCAACTCGTCCAACAAGGCCTGCAAGTGCTTCGCAACCTCGACCACCGCGGTGCCTGCGGTTGTGAGGCCAACACGGGTGACGGCGCGGGTATCCTGATGCAGATCCCGCACGAGTTTTTCCAGAAGGTCGCGGACAAGGAGGGATTTGCGCTGCCCAATCCGGGAGAGTACGGCGTGGCAATGATTTTCCTGCCAAAGGACGGGAAGCAACGCCGCTTCTGCGAGCGGGCCTTCGAGCGGATCGTCCGTGAAGAAGGACAAAAGGTGCTCGGCTGGCGCACGGTGCCGACCGATAACTCGTCTCTCGGAGCCACCGCGGTTGCCTCGGAACCGTCCATCCGCCAGTGCTTCATCGGCCGCAACCGACGGATCAAGGACGAGCAGGAATTCGAGCGCAAGCTTTACGTGATCCGCAAGCTTGCCTACTCCGGTGTCCGGACGTCTGGCGAGCCCGGCGCGCATTCCTGGTATGTCCCCAGCCTTTCCTGCCGAACCGTCGTTTACAAGGGCATGCTGATGACCGAGCAGTTGGATCGGTATTACCCGGAATTGGGCGATGCCGACATCGAGACGGCCCTGGCATTGGTTCACTCCCGTTTCAGCACGAACACGTTCCCGAGTTGGGAACGCGCGCATCCTTACCGTTATCTCGCGCACAACGGCGAGATCAACACGCTCCGCGGCAACATCAACTGGATGCACGCCCGCGAAGCGATGTTCGAGAGCAACCTCTTTGGCGACAAACACGAGATCAAAAAGATTCTGCCCATCATCAATCCGAACGGCTCCGATTCGGCGATGTTCGACAACTGCCTCGAACTGCTGGTGCTCAGCGGCCGTTCCCTCGCGCACGCGATGATGATGATGATCCCCGAACCGTGGGTCGGCCACGAAAGCATGAGCGATGAGAAAAAAGCGTTCTACGAATATCATTCCTGCCTGATGGAGCCGTGGGACGGTCCGGCTTCGATCGCGTTTACCAACGGCATTCAAATCGGGGCCAGCCTCGACCGCAACGGCCTTCGCCCGTCGCGCTATTACGTCACGCATGACGACATGGTCATCATGGCATCGGAGGCCGGCGTGCTCGACGTCCCGCCGGAACGCGTGAAACAAAAGGGCCGCCTGCAGCCCGGCCGCATGTTCCTCGTCGATACGGCGCAGGGACGCATCATTGGCGACGAGGAGATTAAGGACTCCATCTGCAAGGCCCAGCCGTATCGGGAGTGGCTCAACAAGTACATGGTCGAGTTGAAAGACCTGCCCGAGGCGCCGGCGGTCGCGCTGCCCGATCACGATACCATGTTGCAGCGGCAACAGGCGTTCGGTTACACGTTCGAGGACCTGCGCGTTTTGATGGTTCCGATGGCGCGTGACGGGGTGGAAGCGGTGGGTTCCATGGGCACCGATACGCCGCTGGCGGTGCTTTCGGAACGGCCCCACCTGCTCTACAGCTACTTCAAGCAACTCTTCGCCCAGGTCACCAACCCGCCCATCGATTGCATCCGCGAAGAGATTGTCACGTCCGCTGAAACAACCATCGGCTCCGAACGCAACCTGCTGAAGCCGGAACCGAAAAGCTGCCAGCTCATCGAACTCAAGACGCCGATCCTGTCCAATGAAGAGTTCGCCAAGCTCAAATACATCAACCATCCGGCCTTCAGCTCGATCACGCTGCCGATCCTGTTCAAGGCGTCCGACGGCGCAGCCGGACTGGAAAGAGCAATGGACGACTTGTGCGAGGCCGCCAACAAGGCCATCGAAGACGGCTACAACATCATCATCCTGTCCGACCGTGGAGTGAACAGGGAGATGGCGCCGATCCCGGCGCTGCTCGCCGTGGCCGGCCTTCATCACCACCTGATCCGCGAAGGAACCCGGACGCGCGTCGGCCTGGTGTTGGAATCCGCAGAGCCCCGCGAAGTCCATCATTTCTCCCTGTTGATCGGCTATGGCTGCGGCGCGATCAATCCTTACCTCGCGTACGAAACCCTGGACGACATGATCCGACAGGGCTTGCTCAAGGACATCGATCACAAGACGGCGATCAAGAATTATACGAAAGCCGCGGTCAAAGGCGTGGTGAAGGTGGCGTCAAAGATGGGCATCAGCACCATCCAAAGTTATCGCGGCGCGCAGATTTTTGAGGCCATCGGCCTGAGCAACGCGGTCATCGACAAATACTTTACCTGGACCGCCTCGCGCATGGGTGGCATCGGCATCGAACAGATCACCCGGGAAGTGCTGTTGCGGCATCAATACGCGTTTCCGGAACGCCAGGTCAACGGACACACCCTCGAAGTGGGCGGGCAGTACCAATGGCGGGTGGACGGGGAATTGCACCTGTTCAATCCGCAGACCGTCCACAAACTCCAGAAGGCCGTCCGCAACGCCGACTACAAGATCTTCAAGGAATACTCGAAGCTGGTGGACGAACAGCTCAAGGAGCACTACACGCTGCGCGGTTTGCTGGAGTTGAAGCCGGCCACGCCGATTCCCATCGAAGAAGTGGAATCCGTCGAAAGCATCATGAAGCGGTTCAAGTCCGGCGCCATGAGCTACGGCTCCATCAGTGGCGAAGCCCACGAAACGCTGGCGATTGCCATGAACCGCATCGGCGGCAAGAGCAACACCGGCGAAGGCGGAGAAGACCCCGAACGCTACGTCTGGACCAATGAGGTCGGAGACTCCAAGAACTCCGCGATCAAGCAGGTCGCTTCGGGCCGCTTCGGCGTGACCAGCCTCTACCTGAGCTACGCGAAAGAACTCCAGATCAAGATGGCCCAGGGCGCCAAGCCCGGCGAGGGCGGCCAGCTCCCCGGCGGCAAAGTGCATCCGTGGATCGCGAAAGTGCGTCACTCGACGCCCGGCGTCGGTTTGATCTCGCCGCCTCCACACCACGACATTTACTCCATCGAGGACCTCGCCGAATTGATCCACGACCTCAAGAATGGCAACCGCCATGCGCGCATCAGCGTCAAGCTCGTCGCCGAAGTGGGCGTGGGCACCGTCGCCGCGGGCGTCGCCAAAGCGCACGCGGATGTGGTGTTGATCTCCGGTTTCGACGGCGGCACGGGCGCCTCGCCGCAGACCTCGATCAAGCACGCGGGCATCCCATGGGAGCTCGGCCTCGCCGAAACTCACCAGACGCTCGTACTGAACAATCTTCGATCGCGTATCGTGGTCGAAACCGACGGTCAATTGAAGACGGGCCGCGATGTGGTGATCGCCGCGTTGCTCGGCGCGGAGGAATTCGGTTTTGCCACGGCGCCCCTCGTGGCGCTCGGTTGCATCATGATGCGCGTATGCCACCTGAATACCTGCCCGGTCGGTGTGGCCACCCAGGACCCGCGTTTGCGCAAAAACTTTGTCGGCAAACCCGAGGACGCGGTGAATTTCATGCGATTCGTCGCGACGGAGGTCCGCGAATACATGGCCCGGCTCGGTTTCCGAACCCTTAACGAAATGATCGGCCGTGTGGACCGGCTCGAGCCGCGCAAGGCGATCGATCATTGGAAGGCCAAGGGCCTCGATTTTTCCAACGTTCTCTACGCTCCGGACGTTCCGACGGAGGTGGGCCGTTATTGCCAGATGCCCCAGGACCACGGCCTCGAAAAGTCACTCGATGTGACCACGCTGCTCGACCTCTGCAAACCGGCCATCGAGAAGGGCGAGAAAGTCATCGCTGAGCTGCCGATCAAAAACGTCAACCGCGTGGTCGGCACCATCGTTGGCAACGAGTTGACCCGGAAGTGGGGCCGCGAAGGGCTGCCCGAAGACACCATCCACATCAAGTTCAAAGGCAGTGCCGGACAAAGTTTTGCCGCTTTCGTGCCGAAGGGAATGACCTTCGTCCTCGAGGGCGATGCCAACGATTACTTCGGCAAAGGCCTCTCCGGCGGAAAGGTCATCATCTATCCACCGGCCAATTCCACGTTCGTCCCCGAGGAGAATATCATCATCGGCAACGTCGCCTTCTACGGCGCGACGGGCGGCGAGGCGTACGTCCGTGGCATGGCCGGCGAGCGCTTCTGCGTCCGTAACTCCGGCGTCCACGCGGTCGTTGAGGCTGTGGGCGACCATGGCTGCGAGTACATGACCGGCGGCAGAGTGGTCATTCTCGGCCCCGCGGGACGCAACTTCGCGGCCGGCATGTCGGGCGGCATCGCGTATATCCTCGATGAGAGAGCGGATTTCCCCGTCCGTTGCAACAAGCAGATGGTGGCCCTCGAAAAACTCGAGGATCCCGACGAGATCGCCGCGGTAAAGGCAATGATCGGGAAGCACGTAGCCTACACCCGGAGCGAACGCGGCAAAGGGGTGCTCGCGGATTGGGACCGGATGGTGCCGAAGTTCGTAAAGGTCATGCCGAAAGACTACAAACGCATGCTGGAATCACTCAAGCGCGCGACGGCCGCAGGGCTTACCGGCGAAGAGGCGATCAATGCCGCATTCGAGGAGAACGCGCGCGACGTGTCGCGCATCGGCGGTGGTTGATTCCAGCGATTGTGGCATGAAGGCACTCGCGACCCAAAAGGTCTGGACCGACGACCAACTGCTCGACCTCCATCGGGATGGTCGCAAGCATGAAGTTTGGCACGGAAAGGTGATGACTATGGCGCCTGCGGGTAGTGAGCACGGAGATGTGATTTCGCGATTGCTCGCCGAACTGGCAAACTTCGCCTACCAACACAAACATGGCCGCGTTTACGACGGCCAGACCGGTTTCCGGTTGGGAATCGACCATTGCTTTGCGCCGGACATTTCGTTTGTCAGCAAAGAACGCCGCAAGCTGATTTTGACTTCGAAGGAAAGGCTGTTTCACGGCGCGCCCGACCTTGCGGTGGAAGTGCTGTCTCCTACCGACTCGATCACCAAGACCGAGGAGAAATTCGCGCTTTATCTCGCGTTCGGCACGAGGCTGGCCTGGATGGTTGACCTCAAGAGCAAGGTCGTTCGTGTTTATCTGGGAGTGAACAGATTCGAGACGCTGCGCTCCGGCCAGTACCTGACCGGCAATTCGGTGCTTCCGGGTTTTCGTTTCCCGGTGTCACGCCTGTTCGAGCCGCCCGATTTCGACTGAAACATTAAGAACAACAGAAACGTTCATGGGTAAACCGACTGGATTCATAGACTATTTGCGCGAGCTTCCGCTGGACCGCCCGGCGATCGAACGCATTCAGGACTGGAACGAGTTCCATCACCACATGGAGGAGCCGAAGCTCCGCGAACAGGCCGCCCGGTGCATGGACTGCGGCGTTCCGTTCTGCCACACGGGAACTCTCCTCAGCGGGATGGCGTCCGGATGTCCCATCAACAATCTCATTCCGGAATGGAACGACCTGGTTTACCGCGGCCTCTGGCACGAAGCCCTCGAACGCCTTCACAAGACGAACAACTTTCCCGATTTCACCGGCCGCGTCTGCCCCGCCCCGTGCGAAGGCTCCTGCGTTCTCGGCATCAACGCGCCGCCCGTCACCATCAAGAACCTCGAGTGCGCCATCATCGACCGGGGCTGGGAAGAAGGGTGGGTCGTACCCGAACCCCCGGGGAAGCGCACGGGCAAAAAGGTGGCCGTTGTTGGATCGGGACCGGCCGGACTTTGCGCCGCCGCCCAGCTCAACCGTGCCGGCCATTGGGTGACCGTTTTCGAACGGGCCGATCGGCCCGGCGGTTTGTTGATGTATGGCATCCCGAACATGAAGCTCGACAAGAAAGACGTCGTGCTTCGCCGGATCGACCTGCTCACGAAGGAAGGCATCCAATTCGTCTGCAATACCGAGATCGGCAAGGATTATCCGGCTGAAAAGCTCTTGAAAGAATTCGACGCCGTTGTCCTTTGCACCGGCGCCACCAAGCCGCGCGATCTGCCCATTGAAGGCCGACAGCTCCAGGGCATCCATTTTGCGATGGAATTCCTGGAAGCCAATACCAAGAGTCTGCTCGACGAGCATAAGAACGGCAATTACATCGCGGCGGCGGGCAAAGATGTCGTGGTCATCGGCGGTGGCGACACCGGCACCGACTGTGTCGGCACTTCGATGCGCCACGGTTGCAAGAGCCTCGTTCAACTGGAAATCCTTCCGAAGCCGCCCCTGGACCGGGCCAGGGATAATCCGTGGCCCGAATGGCCGAAGGTCTATAAGCTCGATTACGGACAGGAGGAAGCCGCCGCGAAATTCGGCGGCGACCCGCGCGTTTATCTTACGACGGCGAAGAGATTCGTCGGCGACGCCCACGGTCACGTGAAGGAGATTCACACCGTCCAGATTCGGTGGGAGCGGAATGACAAGGGCCAGTTCGTGCCCAACGAAGTTCCGGGCACCGAACAGGTGCGCCCGGTGCAACTGGTCCTGCTCGCCATGGGTTTCCTGGGCCCGGAGCAACCTTTGCTCGATGCGCTTAAGGTCGAGCGCGATCCCCGAACCAACGTCAAAGCCGAATACGGCCGGTATCAAACGAGCATCCCGAACATCTTCGCCGCGGGCGACTGTCGCCGCGGCCAGAGCCTCGTTGTCTGGGCCTTCAACGAAGGCCGCGGTGCCGCGCGCGAGTGCGATCGCTACCTTATCGGCTCCACGAACCTGCCCTGAACACCGGCTTGTGAAGCCGCCGCTTCGCCGGAAGGATGCAGTTAGAGAATTGGCCCGCCCTCACCCTAGCCCAGGGCCGGGGTGAGGGCGAGCGTCTATCCAATTGAATAGTTCCCGCGATGCCACGGTTACAAACGTTCACCCGTATTGCTGCTTGAAAAAGATTTCAAGCGGGCGCATACCGGCGTCATGAGACACTTAATGGTTTCCGTCGTCTGCTTCGCCACTGTTTGCATCTCCTCCCAGGCCGCGGAAGACACTTACAAGACGCTCCAGGCCGGTTCCCAGGTGTACAGCAACGTGACGGTGACAGGTTCCACTCCCACGGTCCTCTACATTCAACATTCCAAAGGCATCGGCAGCGTGAAGCTCAAGGAGCTCAGTCCCGAACTCCAGAAAAAGTACGCATTCGACCCGAAGAAAGCCGAGGCCGTCGAGAAGCTTCAGAAGGAATCGCATACCGATTTCGTCAAAGCGCTCGCCAATCAGCCCAAGCCCGCACCGGCTGGAGAACGATCCGCGCCAAATGCGAAGTCGTTGCTGAATCAAAACGCCCCCGAGATCGCCTACCAGAAGTGGCTCTCCGCTCAGCCGAATGTTCAGGGCAAGTTCGTCCTCTTGGATTTCTGGGCGACGTGGTGCGGTCCCTGCCGCCAGTCGATTCCGCATCTTAACAAGCTTCACAGGAAATACGGGCGTCAACTGGTGATAATCGGCCTGTCGGACGAAACGGAGGAAGAGGTGGGCAAGATGACCGAGCCGAAGATCGAGTATTACGCGGCGGTTGACCCGGAAGGACGTACTCACCGCGCCGTGGAAATCCGCGCGATTCCTCATGCAATCCTTATGGACCCAAAGGGCGTCGTGCGTTTCGAGGGCCATCCGGAAGCGCTGAGTGAAGAGGCACTCCAATTTGTCCTGACGACTTTCGCCAACTAGTGTGGTGTCAGCCATCGGCCACACTGTTTTTGAAAGCGCTCCAGGCAAAGGAATGTTTTTTCTTTCCATTTGTCGTTTGCCGGACTAACTGTTGGTCGCTCTTTGACAGCGATGGACGTTCGTCCATCACCTATCACAGCCGAATGTCAGGGAACCCCGTGGGAATCGGGGACGGTTGCGCCACTGTGACGGGCTACAAACTCCCAGGAAACCACTGGTCTTGCGCTTGCGGGACCGGGAAGGCGGGAGTGAGGTTGGAAGCCCGGAGTCAGGATATCGGTTCGGTTGTGCTCGTCGCGGTCCCGCACTTGCGGGACCGACTTCTCCGCCAAAGAGAAGGATGAGGCCAGTCTCCCGGACCGTTTCCGGGAGAGTCCGTGGGATGCCTTCATTCTCCGTTTTGCCGGAGTCTGAAGGTTTTTTGTTTCTGTAGCGGCGATCTGTGAAAGATGGGTCAGAGCGCCGCTACAACAGAACGCCGCTCAGGCTTCGCACTGGTCTCTCAAATGTTAAACCGGTCCGCCCGGATAATT
>DATEKZ010000752.1:0-3530 GCA_035277185.1 Verrucomicrobiia bacterium | reverse complement strand
CAGGTGCGCACGTGTGAAAAAGGCCGGACCTGTTGTCCGGCTTTTCTTTTTCCCCCGATCCGCTCCTCTTCAGATCCCCCGTTCAAGGGATTTCCGTCTCCTGTCCTTCGGATTTCTTGTTCCGGATTTTAACCCTCCTCTTCACCGAACTCGTCTCGAAGCCAGGACCGGTCAAAGCGGGGGCCGTCTCCGCCATTGCAAATCGTGGCCCCGGGCCTTACAACCTCAGCACTTCCATGAAAATCGCGAACAACAGGAGCAAGCCATGAATCGCATTGCGCAGTCCATGCTGGGTCTCATCGCACTCGCCTCCACGACCCTCTCTGCCGCCGACCTCAAATACTCGATTACACCGGGTTTCTTCGAAAAGGATCCCGGCCAAAAACAACTGGGCCCTTGCCACGGTGGCGTGGTGATTGACAAGGCGGGCAATATTTACGTCACCACTGACACCGAGCGGGGCATCGTGGTTTTTTCGCCCGCCGGGAAGTTCCTGCGCGCCGTCGGTCCGACGCGCATTCACGGTTTGGAAGTGCGCGAGGAGAACGGGACGGAGTATCTTTACTGCGCGCGTCCTTCCGATCACGAGGTCGTCAAACTCAAACTCGATGGCGGGCAAGTATGGGCGCTTCGTTTTCCGCAGGAGGCGGGCCTTTATAAGGACGAGAAGGGGTTCAATCCCTGCGCCGTCACGGTCGCGCCCGATGGTTCGATCTTCGTCGCCGACGGCTACGGGTCGAACTACGTGCTCAAGTTCGACAAGGACCGCAAGTTCGTGAAGGCCTTTGGCGGACCGGGCGAGGCGGAAGGAAGATTCAAGACCTGTCACGGCATCGGGCTGGACACGCGCCAGGGCAAACCCTTGTTGCTGGTCTGCAACCGCAACAACAACCGCGTGGAACACTGGGACCTCGACGGCAATTTCGTGAAGGTCATCCAGAAAGACCTGCGCATGCCCGCCGCCGTGCATATCCGCGGCGATTATGCCGTCTTTCCGGAGTTGCAGGGCCGGGTCACCGTTCTGGACAAGGACGGCAGCATCGCCGCCCAAGTCGGCGACAATCCCAACGAGAAGCAGCGCGCGAATTTCGGCCTGCCGCAGGACCAGTGGAAGGACGGCATCTGCAACTCGCCGCACGGCGCTTCAATTGACAAAGAAGGCAACCTCATCGTGTCGGAGTGGAGTCAGTTTGGTCACCTCCACAAATTCACTCGCGTGAAGTAGCGCAAGTCCCTCTGCCAACGTGCTGGCCATGCAAACGTGCGGTTACTGTGGCCGCGAAAACGAGGATGACGCCCGGAATTGCGCGGAATGCGGGACCGCGTTGGCGGGCGGGATCAGGCCTCCCGAGCTTGCCCCGGCCGCAACCGAAGCGCCGGCGCGAGTTCACCTGGAAGGAATTGACGGCGCCTTCACCAGTCACGAAGGCTTCTCGCAACCCTGTTGGAGCGTGATTCTCAGAGCCCTCCGCAGTTACCACACTCCTGAGGAAAGACTCGCCGCGTGGACTGACGTCGTTTCGCAGTGGGCGGGACGCTGGGAAACCGAACTGGGTCACGACTATTGGCTGACCCGGTCGGGTGAGTTCCTTCTCGTGTCGGAATTGGACGGTGACGCCGCCGAACGATTCCTGCGAAAGGCAAACTGGCTGGCGGAGAGAATCAAGGGTGTTCTCGGCCCGCTCGCGTGGGAGGACCGACCTGTCATCCTCATCGTTCACGTGGCAGACGAATTCCTGGCCCGCCGGTTTGACGAGGCCGTCGCTCCGCCGGAGGACGAGACCTACACGGAGCGGACAGCCGCGAAGCGCGCACCCTTCTGGGTGTTGATTTGCAGCCAGGATGAAGACGTGATGATCCGAGATCTTGAGTCCCCGCTGGTATGGAGTTCTCTCGATCATCTTCCTCTACCGTACTGGTTGCACTGGGGAATTGATACCCGGATCCGGCGCTCGATTGATTCCATGAGGAGCGGGCAGGCACGGGAGTTGTTCGATCCGGATCTGGTTTCCGAGCACAGTCGCTTCTGGACCGAGGCGACGATCCAGAGCTTCTGGGCGGGCACGTGCGAAACCGAGTATCCGGACCAATCCAAACTTGCTTACGACTTAAGCAATATTCTCGCCCAGTTCGTGGCTGAAAAGGCGAAAAACCTCGTCGATTACCTGCGTTGCGCCCACTACAGCGATGCGGGACAGTCCGCCGCGCAAGTCTGCCTTGATACTGAACTCGGTGAACTGGCTGCCACATTCCTTGGGCCGGGCCATTGGTCTCCTGATCCACTGGCCATCGCTGAATGCTGGGACCGTGCCCGCAAGATCAAATCGGATGATGAGTGACGTTTGCGCCATCAGTCCTTTCGTCCGGTTCTTCGACTGCTGCTGGCAATCGCCGAGGACCGTGGCGGCCCTCCTCGCCCTCGGTTGTTGCGCTCATGCCGCCGATGAAGCCTTGTTTGTCGCCAGTCCGCTAACCGCAGAAAATGCTTTCACGGCTGGAATCGAGGGACCGGCTTGTGATTCCCGAGGGAATATCTACGCCGTCAATTTCGCGAAGGACCAGACCATCGGCAAAGTCACGCCCGACGGGAAAGCTGAATTGTTCGTGGAGTTGCCCGGCAAAAGCACGGGCAACGGCATCGTCTTTGGTCGGGACGGAACAATGTATGTCGCAGATTATGTCGGACACAACATTCTGCGCATCGATCCCGAATCTCGTGCCGTTTCGGTGCTGGTGCATGACGATCGCATGAACCAGCCAAACGACCTGGCGCTCGCGCCGTCGGGCGATCTTTACGCAAGTGATCCGAATTGGAAGGAGGGGACGGGCCAGGTGTGGAAGGCCAGCCCGACCGGCGAACTCACCTTGGTGGCGCCGAACATGGGCACCAGCAACGGCATTGAGGTCAGTCCGGATGGAAAAACCCTCTACGTCAACGAGAGTGTCCAACGTAACATCTGGGCGTTCACCATCGAATCAGGCGGATCGCTCACCCACAAACGGCTTCTGAAGAAATTCGACACGCACGGTTTTGATGGGATGCGTTGCGACGTGGACGGCAATCTTTACATCACGCGCCACGGCAAAGGCACGGTCGTCAAACTCTCCTCGGGCGGGGAGGTGTTGCGGGAAGTGGATGTCCTGGGTTCGAAGCCCAGCAACCTTTGCTTCGGCGGACCCGACGGACGGACGGCTTATGTCACGGAGGTCGAACACCGTCGGCTGGTTCAGTTCCGGGTCGATCGGCCCGGCTTGGCCTTCGCTCGACAGCACGAAACCCGGTAGTCCTGCGTCAAACTGCGAAACGCGCGCTCAATAGCAACCATTCCGATCTCTCGGGGCATTGGAAAACTGAATTTTGCTCCGGTGTAGCAGCAGGTGCAGCGAAGATTGCACGCGTGATTCACCATCAAGGTCAACCCGAAGCGGTCGCGCGTCGCATTCACTGGCTCAAAGGAACGCAGTTGGTGTGCCACCGTCCTGGTCGTGGTGGAAACCCCGGAAATTCCCGGAAAGGGACGCGAGGTCCT
>DATEKZ010000751.1:0-5610 GCA_035277185.1 Verrucomicrobiia bacterium | reverse complement strand
TCCGTCGGAATCCGTGTCCATCCGTGGTTAAAAAATATTCATGACTCTAACTGCAAAATCGCACGCGCTGCGCCCGGGAGTGCCGCGGTCCGCGCGGAATTGGCGTCAATTCGTGCAATTCGTGTCTATGACCCGCATCGTAAGTCGCCCAAACACCGCCCGCGTTGGAAATGCGCTTCCTTTTGCGCATGGAAGTATGCCAGAATTGACTGCTCCTGAACCGGCGGCCGCGTCAGGCAGGCGCTGCCCGGGGATCGAGGCCATGCTGAGCAATCGACACATCTCCCCGCCATTATTGGCACGACGGATCGGAACACAGCACTCCCGGTCACGTTCGCTGCGCCGACGCTCGCTCGCGGCAGTACTCGGGAGCCTGTTCCTGACAACGAATCTTTCAGCCGTCGGCGTCTCGTTCCGCAACGACGTGGCGGCCGTATTGTCGAAAGCGGGCTGCAACGCCGGGGCCTGTCACGGAAACGCCAACGGCAAGGGCGGCCTCAAACTGTCGTTGCGGGGCGAAGACCCCGAGTTCGATTTCAAGGCGTTGACGCGCGACATGTTCGGCCGTCGGGTGAATCCCGAAAACCCCGACCACAGTCTCCTCCTGCTTAAACCCACCACCCAAATCGCCCACGAGGGCGGGCAACGATTCCGGCAAGACTCGGACGAATACCGGATTCTCCACGATTGGATCGCCGATGGTTCACGACCGGACCCGCCCGCCACACCGAGGCTCGAACGGCTCGAAGTCACGCCGGCGGAAACGATCCTCCTCGAACCGGCAACCGAACTTCAATTGCAGGCAACCGCGTTCTTTTCAGACGGCTCCGTCCGGGACGTCACGAAGGTGGCGGTGTACGAGGCTGCGAACGAATTGGCGCAGGTTTCCCACGACGGCCTGGCCCGCCGCGAACGCGACGGCGAAACCACGATTCTGGTTCGCTATCTTCACACGCAGAAACCGGTGCGCCTGGCGTTTGTTCCCGCGCGGCCGGGTTTTCTCTGGCAAGACCCGAAGCCGAACAACTACGTTGACGAGCACATCTTCGCAAAGCTGCGCACGCTTCGGATCAATCCCTCGGGGCCTTGCAGCGATGGCGAATTCGTCCGGCGCGCCAGTCTGGATCTGCTAGGCATCCTGCCCACTGCCGCGGAAGCCAGGGCGTTTGTCGCCGACGGACGGCGCGACAAGCGGGCGCGTCTGATCGACCGGTTGCTGGAACGGCCCGAATTCGCCGATTTCTGGGCGTTAAAATGGGCGGACCTGCTGCGGGCCGAGGAACGGTTGCTCGATCGCAAGGGGATCGAGACCTTTTATCGCTGGATTCGCCAGGGCCTCGCAACGAACAGGCCGCTCGACCGGTTCGTACACGAACTCATCACGGCGCGCGGCAGCACGTACCAGAATCCCGCGGCGAACTTCTATCGCGCCATTCGTGATCCGGTCGCCCGCGCCGAAGCCGTGTCCCAGGTGTTCCTCGGCACGCGGCTGAACTGCGCGCAATGTCACAACCATCCCTTTGATCGCTGGACCCAGGACGACTACTACGACTGGTCCGGCCTGTTTGCGCGCGTGAATTACAAAGTGTTGGAGAACCGGCGCCGCGACGACAACGACAGTCACGAGTTCAAAGGCGAACAGATCGTGTTCGTCGCAAACAAAGGCGACGTAAAAAATCCCCGCACCGGCAGGCCCGCAAACGCGCGCTTCCTCGGCAAACCGTCCGTCACGGATCGCGAATCGCACATCGCGAACCGCGACAATGTTCCGGACGAACTGGAGGCGCTGGCTGACTGGATCACCTCGCCTCAAAATCCCTTTTTTCCCCGCTCACAGGTCAACCGCGTCTGGTTTCACCTCATGGGCCGCGGCATCGTTGACCCGATCGATGATTTTCGCCCGACGAATCCGGCGTCGCACCCCGCCCTGCTCGACGCGCTGGCCGACGATTTCGTAAGGCAAGGGTTCGACCTGCGCCATCTGATCCGGCTGATCATGAACTCGCGAACGTATCAACTGTCCGCACTGCCGAATGACACGAATCGCGATGACGACCTGAATTTTTCCCGCGCCTACGTCCGCCGTCTCACGGCCGAGCAACTCCTGGATTGCCAGAGCCAGGTCACGGGCGTGCCTGCGAAGTTCAATGGATACCCGCCGGGCTTGCGCGCCGCCCAGTTGCCCGGCGCGCTGGCGGAGCGAAAGCGCGATCAAAAGAAAACCGAAGTGGACTTCTTCCTGGAGGTCTTCGGGAAGCCGCCGCGGCTGTTGACCTGCGAATGTGAACGGTCCGGGGAAACCACCATGAGCCAGGCGTTTCAAATGATCAGCGGCCCCGCCATCAATGAACTGCTGAAGGAACCGGAGAACCGGTTGGAGCGATTGGTGGCCTCCGGCAAATCGACGCGCGAGGTTATCGACGAGCTTTATTGGAGCGCGTTGACGCGAGCGCCCACCAAGGCGGAATTGACCAGAGCCTCTTCTCTGCTCGAGGGCGCGAGCGACCGGCGGCCGGCGCTGGAGGACTTGACCTGGGCACTCCTCAATGCAAAGGAGTTTCTGCTGCGTAAGTAGGCGATCAGCGGCATGCCCGCCCTGCCGGACTCCGGAAAAACGGTCCTCCCTCCTTGCTGAGCCAAGTTTGAACAAGGTCGATGGCCTCCCGGTCCATTGATTGCCTTGTCGCTTTCCGCCAAGCCATCACGGAACACGGATGTATTTGCTCGATTAACTGGCGGAAATGGCTTCAATACGCGCCATTCGTCCCGCGTCAAAGACGAGAATCGGTTGAACCTATGCCTGTCATGAAGCGATTCATCTTGAAACTCCTGACGGTCGCCGGCGTCGCACTTTCAATCAGCGTTCTGGTCCACGCGCGAGCATCCGACTGGCCCCAATGGCGCGGTCCCGACCGCACCGAGGTCTCGAAGGAAACCGGCCTGTTGAAGCAGTGGCCGGAAGGCGGTCCGAAGCGTGTCTGGCTTTACGAAAACGCGGGCAACGGTTATTCGGGTCCGGCCATCGCCAGTGGCAAGCTCTTCACGATGGGCACGCGGGATGGAGGCGAGATTCTGATCGCGCTCGATGCTAATACCGGCAAAGAAGTCTGGACCGCCAAAATTGGTCCTATCCTCAACAACGGCTGGGGCGACGGCCCGCGCGGGACACCGGCCGTGGACGGCGACCGTGTTTACGCCCTTGGCGGCCAGGGAAATTTAATCTGCGCAAACATTGCCGACGGCAAAGTGCTTTGGCAGGAGACCATGCAGAACCTGGGCGGCAAGGTTCCGGGTTGGGGCTACACCGAGTCGGTGCTGGTCGATGGCAACCAGGTTGTTTGTACGCCCGGCGGCGGTAAAGGGGCGATTGCCGCCCTGGATAAAGTGACCGGCAAACCCGTCTGGCAGTCGAAAGAGTTCACGGACGGGGCGCAGTATTCTTCCATCATTGCGATCGAGCACGATGGCGCGCGACAATACGTGCAACTCACGATGAAGAGCCTGGTGGGGATCGCTCCCAGGGATGGCAAGCTGCTGTGGAGATCCGAGTGGCCGGGGAGCGTCGCGGTGATCCCCACGCCGATTTTTCACGACGGCCACGTCTATATCACGTCGGGTTATGGCGTCGGCTGCAAGCTGGTCAAACTTGGCCCGAACAACCAGGTTTCGGATGTGTACGCCAACAAGGTGATGAAGAACCACCATGGCGGTGTGGTGCTTGTGGGCGATCATCTTTACGGCCATGCGGACGCCGGCTGGACTTGCCAGGATTTCAAGACCGGCAAGGAAGTCTGGAATCACCGAGGATTCGGCAAAGGCGCTATCGCGTCCGCCGACGGAATGCTCTATTGCCTCGATGAAGGCAGCGGGACCGTGGTATTGATCGACGCATCGCCGAAAGGCTGGCAGGAGCACGGTCGGCTCAAACTCGAACCCCAGACAAAGATTCGTAACCCGCAGGGACGTATCTGGACGCATCCTGTCATCAGCAATGGCAAACTCTACCTTCGCGACCAGGACCTGATTTACTGCTACGACGTGAAACAGGGTTAAAGCGCACTCCGCCCGCCCCCCCGTGACAGAAAATAAAATGACTCAGCGGGCGCGAGCCGGACAGAGACTGGAAGGCGGATCATGAGTTCTGACATGGCACCTGCGAAAATGAGGTTGCAGCGACTTGGCTTGGGCGCAATAGTCGGCTTGTAACCCCGGCCTCCCGCCGGGGGTCTTGACACGTAACCAACCGCGCCGAGAGGATTGCCGCGGAGGCATTCATCCTGGAAAAAGGCGGCTAAACATCCAACTGACAAATACTATGCAACGAACCTTGACCTCCATAACTCAACTGGCTGCGTGCCTTCTGTTTGCGGGTATCGCTACCGCGGCCGACGACAAGAAGTCCGATCCTAATGGCACCTGGAAATGGAGCTTTACCGGCCAAAATGGCCAGACCCGCGAATCCACACTGAAATTGAAACTTGAAGGCGATAAACTGACCGGAACCATTGCAGGCCGGGGCGGAGACACGGCCATCGAAGAAGCCAAGATAAAAGGCGAGGACATCTCCTTTCAAGTGACCCGCGAGTTCAACGGAAACAAGGTCGTCACCAAGTACACGGGCAAGATTTCCGGCGATACGATCAAGGGGAAGATTGAGTCTCAGCGGGGCGGACAGCCGCAGACCCGCGACTGGGAAGCCAAACGCGAGGCGGCCAAACCTGCCGCGAAGTAAGCGGTCCAGACAATCCAGCCAACCGCCTTTTCAGGAGTCGTGGCGCCGGGTGCAGGGCGCAGTCACGTGTTACGCGGTTCCACGACTCCCACTGAACCCACCGAAGAAACAAATCATCGCTCCAGGTTGTTGGTCTGAATCCTCGTAACCGGGATCGCCTTCTGACCTGTCTCCCCGAGGAGTCGGCGAATCAGGGCAAGGGGGTGTGCTTATCGCCGAACCGAAAAGGATGAGATCCGCTTCACGACTTGAGGACCCGGTAGGTCAGCCGTCCATAGCAGCCATTTGACAACAAGGTAAGTGTTCACTAACTTGATGGCGTGTCGGAAGCTCGAATGCCATCTGAAGTGCGACGCGAAGCGATCGTAAAGGCCGTTCTGCCATTGTTTGCTGCGAATGGGTTCGCCAATACGACCACCAAAGAATTAGCCGAGACCGCGGGTGTTTCCGAGGCGCTCATTTACAAGCACTTTCCGAGCAAGGATTCGCTTTACGCCGAGATTCAGAAACACGGTTGTAAAGGGTGTGATCCCGTCTTGCAAAAACTGACCGGTCTGGAGCCGTCCACTTCGACCCTGGTATATGTGATTTACTACGTGATGCGCTCCAACATTATAGGTCGGTGCGGGGACCCGGTCCCGCTCGGAACACGGCAGCGAATGGTGCTGCACAGTTGCCTCGAAGACGGATCGTTCGCCCGCTTTCTTTATCACAACCGTTTGTCGGAGAATATGCCCAGAATCGAAGCCTGCATGGACGCGGCGGTGGCTGCCGGCGATATGATCAACACCACCGCCAGCAAAGGCAACCGGCTTCTGTTCGCGCATCATCTGGCCAACATGATTGCGATCATGCATCTGCCAAAAGAACCGGTGGTC
>DATEKZ010000750.1:0-7553 GCA_035277185.1 Verrucomicrobiia bacterium | reverse complement strand
TTTCTTCTCCGCGCTCGCCTCCTGGCCGCTGACCGCGTCGCGCGTGGAGATCAGAATGTGCGAAGCGCGCACCATTTCGGGACGCTCGAACTGGTCGCCGTTCTCGTCGTAGAACTTCTTCGCCTGCTCGTCGGTAATGTTGACTTTGGTCTTCAACTCGCGTTCGACCACTTCCTCACAGATCGCGCGCTCCATGACTTGCTCCCGGAATTGCGGGGCGGAGAAACCCATGGCCAGCAGTTGCCGCTCAAATGATTCGTCCGAGCCGGCCTGCTTTCGCGTGTCGCTTTCAAATTTGTCCGCCAGGGTCTTCGCCTTCGCGCGGTCCTCGTCGGTGGCGCGGCCGACCAGGAGCTTGGTGACGACGAGGCGGTCGAGCAATTGCGTTTCCACCTGTTCGCGTCGCTCCTCGGGAAAGGGCTGGCCGCGTGCCGTCAGGTTGGCCTTGAACTGGACGAACGCTTCGTCCACGTGGCTGCGCCGGACTTCCACGCTCTTGCCTTTGCAGAGGACGTCGTCTGCGAACAGTTTCTTCGTGTCGGCGGCGGGTTTGGCTTCCGGTTTGGCCGCCTCGGCGGCAATCCCCGCAGTCGTCGTCAGCGCGATGGCCCCGAACAACGCGATCAATTTCTCTCTCTTCATTCTCGTTTTTGGTTAAGAGCGGTTTTGCGACCGCGGGTGAGTGCGAACGTCTGTTGATCGGGCAACTACAAGCTCACAACCCGTACGTTGCTGATGTCGGGGTCTTCCCGGATTTCGTCCAGCAACGCCGGCGGCGGTACGCTGTCGAGATTCAACACGGTCAGGGCGTGTCCGCCCTTGTTGTCGCGACTCAGGCTCATGCTGGCGATGTTGACGTTATGTTTGCCCATTAAAGTGCCGATGTAGCCCACAATGCCGGGCCTGTCTTTGTTCGTCATCAGGAACAGCACGCCCGCCGGCACCACTTCCACCGGCACGCTGTTGATCCGGACGATGCGCGGCTGGTTCTGCGTCCCGAAGAACGTGCCGCCCGCCGAGGCCTTCTGCCCGTCTGAATAAACTGCCACATGGAGCCATTCATTGTAGTCCGTTTCTTCGTTCGATTTTATCTCTTCGACCAGCAGTCCGAGCGACGCAGCCAGGGTCCGGACGTTGACCTGGTTGACGTCCTTGCCGCCGGCCGATTCCAAAAAGCCTTTGAGCACCGAGCGGGTAATGGGATCGCCGGGCATGGCAGTCGCCTTGCCGCCATAAGTGACGACCAGGCGATCGTTGCGTTTGGGCGCCAGTTGAGCCGCCAGCCGTCCAAGCTTTTGGCCGAGATTCAGATACGGCTTGACCAACTCGTACGTCTTGGCGTCGAGGTTCGGTAAATTGACCGCGTTGCGGACCGCTCCGTTCAACAAATAGTCAGTGATCGCTTCGGCCACTTCTATGCCTACATTCTCCTGCGCCTCTTCGGTGCTCGCCCCGAGGTGCGGGGTCATGATGACCTGCGGCAGGTCGCGCAAGGGATAATCCTTCGGCGGCGGTTCGGTCTCATAAACGTCGAGAGCCGCGCCGGCCACCTGGCCGCTCTGGATCGCGTCAAGGAGGTCCTTCTCGTTGACAATGCCGCCGCGCGCGCAATTCAGCACGCGCACGCCCTTCTTCATCTTCGCAAACGCGGCGGCGTTGATCATGCCGCGCGTCTCGTCGCTTATGTGCATGTGCACCGTGATAAAATCCGACCGCGCCAGGACCTCGTCCAGTTCCAACAGTTCTACCTGCAATGCTTTGGCCCGCGACAGCGAAAGATACGGGTCATAAGCGAGCACGCGCATCCCGAACACAATCGCCCGCCGCGCCACTTCGCTGCCGATCCTGCCAATGCCGAGGATGCCGAGCGTCTTGTTGTTGAGTTCGACCCCCTGGAAGGCCTTGCGGTTCCACTCGCCTGCCTTCATGGACGCGTGCGCCTGCGGGATTTTGCGCGCCAGCGCCATCAACATTGAGAACGTCAACTCGGCGGTCGAAATCGTGTTGCCGCCGGGCGTGTTCATCACGACGATACCGCGTTGCGTGGCAGCTTCGACATCAATATTGTCAACGCCCACGCCGGCGCGACCGACAACGCGGAGTTTGGGCGCGGCCTCGATGACCTTGCGTGTGATCTTCGTCTCGGACCGCACCACCATGGCTTCGGCCTCCGTCACCAGCGCAAGCAATTCCGCCTCGGAAACCCGCTTCTCCAGGACGGTCACTTTCAGTTCCGCCCGCTGCTGCAGGAGGGCGATCCCCTTGGGCGAGATCGGGTCGCAAATCAACACGTTCATAAACAAGGGGGGCGAATCTAGGATATGGGATGGGGGAGGTCAAATACCGAAACGCAGCACAACGTTTTGACCGCCTAAATCAAAGGCGGCGCGGCTACGGTGTCTTTTACCAGGGCAAGGCTATCCCTGCGAGGAACGCCGGGTGTTGCCGCGCCTCCAGACCGACGTGCAGGATGCCGCCTCGCTTAAACTCCTTGAAAAGCTTCACCACCAGCCTTTCCTCCTCGTCGCGTCCTCCAAACTGATAGGAGGTGCCGACGTCAATCGCAAATCCATGATCCAGGGGCACCGACAGCGCCACCTCAAAACGGTGTTCGGAAAAAGGGCGGTAATGGTAACGCACATGGCCCAACAGAAACACCCTGTCATGGTCCTTGATGCCCGCGCTTAGGAAAGCGTACGGGCTTGTCCTGAATGGCCGCATGCCGTACTGCAAGTGGCCGTTTTGCGACAACGTCTGCCACCAGGATCGTTCCACCGGCCGGTACGAAAGCTCCAGCGGCGCCACCGCCTCTTCGCCGACGCTGTCCACGGAATTACGGAGAAAATCCGCGAGCACTCCCTGGCGCTCCTTAAGCCACGCCAGGATGGGCAAATCAACCGCCGCTTCACGGACGCTGTACACGACGGACTTTGAAAGAGCGTTGCGGGCCGCACTGGCAGCGCGCTCACGGAAATGGTCGGAGTGGTTGTTCGCCAGATCGATGCTCCAGTTCATCACGGTAAACGGATGGAACCGATCGGTAAACTGCTCGTCGATGCGCCGGTCGAACTCCAGCGTGAACCGTTCCAGGAACGCCTCTCCCGGAGGTGACTCAATCGGTGTGGTGAAGTTGTTGTGCTGAAGCACAATCCTTTGGTCGGCTGCCTGCGCCTCGACTATTACCACGGCGGCGGCACAGGCAAGCATGCGGGATAAGGAGATCACAAGCGCCTGCTTTCGCCGGGGAGGGTGGAACCATTGCAGTTCGCAATGCGGTTAGATGGAGCCGGATTGATAATGCTGTCCACGATCGTGGCCCATTTCAATCCATGCCCTATGCAGACTGCACTGTGGCTTCCCCTATTGGTCTTGGAGGTATCGGTGGCTCCCTGTAAGCCGAATGAGTCCGGAAGCACTTCGTTTTCAACCACTATGAGCGGGTGCGACGAACAATCCAACTGCCTGCAAAACAAACCAACAAACATACTGATCTACCTGTAAAGCATAATGCGTTCTGAGCATTTGGGAGAACGCAGGTGGCGTGCCGGACACCCGTGAGGTTTGGCCCGGGAAGAACTTCTCCGGTCTATCCCGGTCACGGCAAGGCGCGCAGGTTGGTTGTGGTTCTTGATTTCCGGATGGTTCGCTTCCATTTCCTGCCGAACTCCGCGGGAGTCATTGGCGGGTTCCCAGCAACAGTCACGTGAGACAGCGTCTCGTGAGTTCTGATAGACTGCCCTCGACTAATCCAGCATCGTCCCAATCTGTTGCATCTCCGGCGTCCAGGCTCCATCCCGCAATGGCAGGCTTGCCGTGCATTTGGGGAAATACCCGAAAAGTTAGATTGCAAGTGTCTTTCGAGTCGCTATCAATTCGGGGTGCTTTCCCTGAAACCAGCTGAGGTGATTCCTTTCGCGGCGACGCTCTCGTTCCCCGGAGGCCCTCAATCGCTACATCGGTTGAAGGCCACCGTCTGGTTAGCTGATTTCCGGTGGCGCCACTGGAGATAACGACGCCCTTCAAGAAAAGGAATTGAACCCCAGCGATCATAACCGGCCAGACGCCCCCGTGCCCGGATCGTCGATGCGTCCCACGCGCACGCGCTATTGGGTCATCGCCTTCGCCATTGTCCTGGCCGTCGTTCAATACATCGACCGCGTGTGCATTTCGCAGGCGATGCCTGATATCGCGCGGGACCTGGGTCTGACGGACGCGCAGAAGGGCGCTGTCTTCTCCGCGTTTGGGCTGGCCTACGCACTGTTTGAAATCCCGACCGGCTGGCTGGGAGACAGGATCGGCGCGCGCAAAGTGCTCGTGCGGGTGGTGCTCTGGTGGTCGTTTTTTACGGCGGCGACCGGTTGGGTGTGGAACCACGCCTCTCTGGTTGTTACCCGGTTTTTGTTCGGTGCGGGTGAGGCAGGCTGTTTCCCCAATCTGACCAAGGCCTTCAGCGCCTGGCTGCCGCGCCGGGAGCGCACCCGTGCGCAGGCCATCATGTGGATGGGCGCACGTTGGGGCGGCGCGTTTACACCTCTTCTCGTGGTGGCGGTCATGGCATTCATGAGCTGGCGCTGGGCTTTCCTCGTGTTCGCCATGCTGGGAGTGATCTGGACGATATTCTTCCGGCGGTGGTTCCGCGACAACCCGCGCGACCACAAGGGCGTCAATGCCGCCGAGTTGGAACTGCTCAAGGAGAACGAAGGGAACGTGCAAGGCCACGGAGACGTTCCTTGGCGTGCGCTGGTAACTCGTCCCACAATGTGGCTGTTGTGGGCGCAGTATTTCTGTCTGAGCTATGGATGGTATTTCTACGTCACCTGGCTTCCCGACTATCTCCGGACGGAACGGGGCATGGACATCAAATCCAACGCCTTCATGAAGTGGTTGGCCGGCATACTGGAAGGTTCGCTCAGCACGGAGATGACGCTCAAGGTGTTGGCGGCAGCGCTGGCGGGTATCCCGCTCCTGTTCGGCGGCTTTGGCTCCCTCACGGCTGGTGTAATTTCCAGTCGCTGGCTGGCGGGTGGGGGAAGTGTAGTGCGCGTCCGGCGATTCTTCGCGTTTCTCGGATTCGCCGGCGCTGCCGGGCTTTTGATGGCCTCCTTCTACATCAAGGATCCACTGCTGGCGATGCTGTCCATGGGCATGGCGAGCTTCTGTAATGACCTGACCATGCCCGGCAGTTGGAGTACGTGTATGGACGTCGGCGGGAGGTATGCCGGAACCGTTTCCGGGAGCATGAACATGATGGGCAACTTCGGCGGCATGGCTGGTCCGCTCGTGGTTGGATTGGTCTTGCAGTTCACCAACCGCGACTGGCAACTCGCCTTTCTGATCTCTTCTGTCATCTATTTCCTGGGTGGGATCTTTTGGTTCTGGATCGATCCGGTCACGCCGCTGGAGAAGCAGGTCAAGGACTGATGGGCCACCAATCTATCCGCGTGGATTCCGGCGAAGAGGGCTTCGGTCCACGCTGAGCTCCGGCATCAAAGGATAGCCTTCCGAGCGGGCCACGAATGTTGCCGCGGTCAAATCCCCTGTCACGTTCAGGGTGGTTCGGCACATGTCGAGCAGACGGTCCACGCCCAGGATGATCGCGATCAGCGCGGGATTGATCTGGATGGTCACCAGGACCAGTACGATGAAGGGAATGGACCCCGACGGGACGCCGGCCGTGCCGATGCTGCCCAGGATCGCCAAATAAGCGACCATCACCTGCTGGCCGAATGAAAGGTCGATCCCTGCCAATTGAGCGAGAAACAAAACCGTGACTCCCTCGTACAGGGCCGTGCCGTTCTGGTTGGCGGTGGCGCCGACCGTGAGGACGAAACTGTTGATCTCGCGCGGCACTCCGAGGTTTTCCTCCGACACCCGCAGCGTCGTGGGCAGGGTCGCGTTCGACGATGATGTAGAGAACGCGGTGAGGATAACGGTCTTGATTCGCCAAAAAAACTTCAGCGGGGAGATCCTTGAAAGAAAATAGACCGACAGGGAATAGACGCCGAACATTTGCAAAGACAGTCCAACAAGCACGGTCACCACAAACCAACCGAGTGCGCGCAAGAGATCCAGGCCGAACAGCGCCATGTTGGTGAACACCAGGCAGGCAACGGCGAAGGGAGCAAACAGCATGACGACGTCGATGATCCGCGTCGAAACGGCGCAAAGACCCTCCAATGCCTGCATGAGGCCCGCGGTTCGCACCCCGGGCAGCAGCGTTATTCCCACGCCGATCGTCAGAGAGAAGAACATTAAGTGGAGCATGTTGGGCGTTTCGCCCGCCACCGCCGTAATGGGATTCGTCGGGACGACGGTTTTGACAATCTGCAGCAGGACCGAGTCGCTCGCGCCGGGGCGTTTCGTCTCCTCGACCCGCCGGGCGGCATCGGAACCGTAGCGTTGCTGCAAGTTCGCGGCGGTCTCGGGATCGATCCGTTTTCCTGGTTTGATCGTGTTGGCGAGCGATAACGCGATGGCCACGGAGATCGCGGAGATTACGAGACAGTAGGCAAGGCTTTTCGCTCCAACCCGCCCCAGCTTGCGAACGTCTCCGATCCCGGCGACGCCAACAACGAGCGACGAAAAGACCAACGGGATCACGATCATCAACAGGAGGCGCAGGAATAACTGCCCGATGGGTTCCGTGATGTTGGCAACGGTCCACTTCAACCCCGCATTTTCGCTGCCCAGAAGGACGTTGACAGCAATCCCACTCGCCAGGCCGACGAGCAAACCGAGGAAGATGAGGATTGGCAGCGTGCTGTTCGTCGAGGAAGAAACCGGGGCTTCGGGTTGAGGCGAATCTTTGGCGAGCGAGTCTGGTTCGCTCAGGGGTTCGGCCATCGGCCAAAGGTAAGGGCGGTTGCCAGCGTGCGTCAATTCACGAGACGTCGTCATGAGGTTCCCAGCCCCTCATGAACGATGCGAACAGGCGACGGAGAATCTTACAGTCTTCGTACGGGGCCAAACTGACCCGTTTTGTTTGGGAAACTGAGAGAATCAATGGCTGAACCGACAACCGCCCGTTGCCATCCAATTGCGGCGTCGGATACCTTTACAAACTCCAGCGTAAAAAAAATGATCGATCTCGAAGCGGAGAGAATTCTTTTCCTGTTTTAATCGATTGATAGACAAAAAATTAGGAAACTCAATGCCACGATTCACAGTCCAGGCCTTGGCTTGGCGCGGGACTTGCGCGTGAATGAATGGAATGAGTGGGCGCGTGAAATCGATACGGACGGCATTGGCGGTTCTTGCGAGCGTTGTGATGTTCGCGACGAGTGCGCGTGCAATCCCGTACGTGGATTTTGATGTGATCGGCGTTAAGCTGGACGACAGCAACCCCTCCTATTCAGGTGATTTCAATATCGTTGGCGTTGGCTACAACCCCGCCACGCACGAGGTGACTTCGGCATCCGCATGGTTTGCCTTTGCCGACGATGTATTGCCATGGGACGGGACGGATGATCCGTTTGACCTCAACGGAAACAACGAGGTCGTCCAGGTTGACCTGGGTCTCGTGAACGGCTATTTCGGACCCGTCGAAGTTAATC
>DATEKZ010000749.1:0-6001 GCA_035277185.1 Verrucomicrobiia bacterium | reverse complement strand
TTCAAGCTCGTAGGTTCCTACGGAATGAAAGGGGTTGGGGAAACACGGTTCGAGCGGCAACCGGACGGCGCGAAGCATCGCGGGATGGAGATGAAGGTCCAGGTCCGCGCGTTGCTGGATGCCCGTTCTGCTGAATTGCGAGCGAACCCCCACTACAAAAGCCCGGAATCGATCGCGGCGCACGAGCTCGGCCATGCCGCGGGATTGGACGATCTGGAAACAGACCACGAGAACCTGATGTCCCATGGTCGCGAGCATGATCGTCGGGAGATCAAGGTGGAGCAACTCAGGACGATCGTGCGGGAATTCCAAAAGGGCCATCTCAACAAACGCCTGGAGTAGATCCCGACGAGCAAGCCGGAACTGAAGCCACGCCTGAGCGCTCTCGGAGGATTTGCTCCGGCGAACGAGCCCTGTTAGGATGACCGCGCTCATGAACGCTTATCGCCTTGCTTTCATCTCTTCGTTTTTCCTCGCGCTCGTTGCGCGCGCAGATCGCCTCGTGCTGGTGGCGGGCGGCGGCACGAAGGAGGACCACGCGGCAGCCACGGAAATAAAACTCACCGCGCCCTTCGGCGTCGATTTCGACGACGCGGATAATCTGTACCTCGTGGAGATGGCGGGCGGCGAACGCGTTCGGAAAATGGGCCGGGACGGTCTGCTCCACATTATTGCGGGGACCGGAGCGAAGGGTTTTGCCGGCGATGGCGGGCCAGGCACGGAGGCGCAATTCAACGGCATACACAATCTTGCCGCCCTTCCCAATGGAGACTTGTTTCTGGCCGATACCTGGAACCAGCGCGTTCGTTACTTTGATTCAAAACACGGAACCGTGAGCGCTTTTGCGGGAACGGGCGTTAAAGGGTTTGGCGGCGATGGTGGACCCGCTACGCAGGCGCGATTTGGCGGTCTCTACTGCGTTTCGCTTGATCCACGCCGTGAAAATCTCTACCTCGCCGATCTCGACAACCGCCGTGTCCGTGCCATCAACCTCAAGTCCGGCATCGTCCGGACGGTCGCCGGCAACGGGGAGCGCGGTGTCCCCGCCGACGGCGGCACGGCGACCAACGCGCCGCTGGTGGACCCGCGCGCCGTAGCCGTGGATCGCGAAGGCAACGTCTATGTGCTCGAACGCGGAGGTCACGCATTGCGCCTGGTAATGGCGCACGGCTTGATCAAGACCGTCGTGGGTACCGGAGGGCAGGGGAATTCCGGCGACGATGGACCGGCTCGTGAAGCGACCCTGAACGGTCCCAAGCACCTGTGCGTGGATCGGGATGGTTCGGTGCTCATCGCCGACACGGAGAACCATGTCATCCGGCGTTATACGCCGCGCGATGGCCGGATCGTTCGCGTGGCGGGCTGCGGCCGCAAAGGCGCCGGCGGCGTTCCCGGTCCCGCGCTGGAAGCGGAATTGAACCAACCGCATGGCGTCACCATCGGTCCGGATGGACTGGTTTACATTGTGGACAGCAGCAACCATCGCGTGTTGCGCCTCGAAAAATGAGCTTCCGACGCAGTTGTGGAGTGCGGGGACTTGTCGCTGCCCACTCGCGCGCCGGCGCATGGATTGACCGACTAATCGACCGATCTCGCAAAGCGGCGACGAGTCGCCGCGCTTCAAACCTGGTTATGTCCGGTGTAGCCAGCGGCATCTCAGTTTTGCACATAGTCCGAACTCTCCCTCGTGATTTCAGATCAGCGCTGGACGGCTGCCGGATGAATCCGGCGTTCCAGATTCGCGCCAGGAACGCCGCATTCATGCGGCAGAGGCCCACTGGAAAGTCGGAGTCGGTTCGCCTGATCATTCCTTAATTCTCCTTAATTCAATGGCAGTGAAGCCCCGGTCAGCGCGACCTGACCGCATTTCGAGGCGACGTGCCTTCTCACCCCCACTCTCAGTCCTCTCCCGTTGAGGCGAGAGGGAGGTCTGCACCGCGCCGCTTCTGGTGGAGTTCAGAAGCCTCAAGCCTGCAGAAACAGTGAGATACGGCCCGGCGGCGCCAATCGCAGTACAATCTGCTTTTCGCCCCGATACCAACTGCTAAGCTCACGTCTATGCTGAAGAAACTCATCGTTGCCTTCGGAATTCTCGCTTGCGCCGGCGCCCTAAAATCAACGGCGGCGGCGGCACCGAGGAAGATTCTATTCTTCACCAAATCCAGCGGCTTCGAACACTCCGTCATTTCGTGGAAAGAAGGTCAGCCGAGCCACGCCGAGAAAGTCCTCCTCGATCTGGGCAGGCAGAATGGCTGGGAGTTTACGTTCTCCAAGGATGGCTCAAAGTTCGCCAAGAAGTATCTCGCGCAATTTGACGCGGTGTTTTTCTACACCACGGGCGATCTGTGCTCACCGGGCACGGACAATCAACCGCCCATGACGCCGCAGGGCAAGGAGGCGCTGTTCGAATATGTTCGCGGCGGCAAGGGTTTCATCGGCACGCACTCGGCAAGCGACACGTTTCACACCGCGAACGAATCGCAGAAGGGTTCGGATCGCTACGTCAATCACGGCGAGAAGGCGGATCCTTACGTGCGCTTTCTTGGCGGCGAGTTCATCAAACACGGCGCGCAGCAGATGGCGAGGAACAAGGTGACCGATCCGAAGTTCCCGGGTTTCGAGAAGCTGGAGAGCGAGTTCGCTATGCACGAGGAGTGGTATTCACTGAAGGATTTCGCACCCGACATCCACGTGCTCACCGTGATCGATGCACCTGCCATGAAGGGAATCGAATACCAGCGCCCAGCTTACCCCACTACCTGGGCGCGCAACGAGGGCAGAGGACGCGTGTGGTTTACCGCGATGGGCCATCGCGAGGACGTATGGACGAATCCGCTTTTCCAGGACATCCTCGTGGGCGGCATCAGGTGGGCGATCGGCGACGTGAATGCGGAGGTGCCCGCCAATCTCAAGGAAACAGCGCCGGAGGCTTACACGAATCCGCCGTTCCCGGAACCCAAACCTGTATCGACCGGCTCAAAGTAGAATGGGGATCGATGGAGGTGTGGTGTGCGCGACACGAAGCGAGCCCGCCGCGCTTTTCTATGACCCGACAGGACAGAAACCATTCGCCGAACGATCCGCCTGCGTCCGCGCGAGCGGCCCGTTTGCGCTACGTCACGGACCAGTCTGCGGGCCTGCGTCGGCGGCGACAGGGCCGGGGATTTCGGTACGTTGATGCCCGCGGTCGTGCCGTCGGGCCGAAGCACAGGGAGCGGATTCGCCGATTGGCAATTCCTCCCGCCTGGGAGGGAGTCTGGATCTGTCCGCATCCCAACGGCCACTTGCAGGCCACGGGAATCGATGCGCGCGGGCGCAAGCAATATCTGTATCATTCCGATTGGCGGACGGTGAGGGACGAAACGAAGTTTCATCACCTGATCGCGTTTGCACGAGTCTTGCCGGGGATCCGCAGACGCGTCGCGCGAGACCTGCGCTTGCGTGGATTATCGCGGACGAAAGTCCTGGCGGCGGTGGTGCGATTGCTCGAAGAAACGTGCATCCGCGTGGGCAATCCTGAATACGCCAGGGACAATGAATCGTTCGGGTTGAGCACGCTGCGCAATCGCCACGTGGAGGTCCGGGGCAAGGAATTGCGTTTTCAGTTCCGCGGCAAGAGCGGCAAGATGCACCGGGTGACCCTGGCCGACCAGCGATTGGCGCGTATCGTAAAAAACTGCCAGGAATTGCCCGGTTACGAGTTGTTTCAGTACATCGATGACGATGAAAAGATCCGCGTTGTCACCTCCGGCGACGTGAACGATTACCTTCGCGGAATCAGCGGACAGGATTTTACCGCCAAGGACTTTCGCACCTGGGCCGGCACGGTGCATGCCGCAAAGATCCTGGCGGAGCTCGACAGAGACAATAATTCACAGCAAACGAAAGAAATTCTGTTGCAGGCCATTGATCAAGTTGCCAAAAAGCTGGGCAATACGCGCGCTGTTTGTCGGAAAGCCTACATTCATCCCGCCATTGTTGCCGCCTACAACGAGGGCACCCTGGCTCGGCGGCTCAATGACCGTCCGCGACGGCCTTCCCGAACGGGACTGCGTTCTGAGGAAAAGGCCGTCGTGTCGTTGCTGAAACCCGCCCGGTGGCAGGGATAACGACATGTTCGAACATCGCAAAAACCCGTTGCTGCCGCACCCGGCCTTCCTCCGCCGGATGACCCGAAGTCTCCTGCTGGGGTCGGGCGTGCTGGCGGCGGCATTGGGTATCGGCATGGTCGGGTATCACTTCCTGGAACATCTTTCGTGGCTGGATGCTTTCATGAATGCGGCGATGATTCTCTCGGGCATGGGTCCGGTCGCCCCGATGCAAACGGCGGCGGGGAAATTCTTTGCCGGTTGCTATGCCTTATTCTGCGGGCTGATCTTTATCACCGTGGTCGGAATCCTCTTCGCGCCCATCGCGCACCGCCTGCTGCATAAGTTCCATCTGGAAACCGAAGGAAAGAAAAAGTCGTGACGCACCAACCCGACGTCGCTTGAGCACATCACCATCTTCCCCGCCACAGACGCGCAAACCGTGGTATCGAATTCTCTATGTGCAGGTGCTGATCGCAGTCGCACTGGGAATTGCGATTGGCGGTTTCTACCCCGACGTCGGCACAGAGCTGAAGCCGCTCGGAGACGCCTTCATCAAACTCGTGAAGATGATGATCGCTCCGATCATCTTCTGCACGGTCGTGCATGGGGTCGCGTCCATGAGCGATATGAAAAAGCTCGGGCGGGTCGGTGTCAAAACGCTGATCTATTCTGAAGTCGTCTCGACGCTCGCGCTGGTCATCGGCCTGATTGTCGTGAACGTCTTGAAGCCCGGCGCGGGGTTCAATATCGATCCGCAGACCCTCGACCCGCAGATCGGCCAGGCCTACGCGCAGAAGGCGCACTCCATGGACCTCGTCTCGTTCTTCCTCAACATCATCCCGAACACGCTCTTCGACGCCTTTGTGACGGGCGATCTGCTCCAGGTGCTGCTGGTGTCGGGTCTGACCGCATTCGCGATCATTCTGATGGGCGAACGGGGAAAACCGGTGTTGCACGTGATCGAGTGCGGGTCGCAACTCTTTTTCGGGATCATGCGAATCGTGGTGAGGTTCGCCCCGCTCGGCGCGCTGGGCGCGATGGCATTCACCGTCGGCAGCTACGGATTGGGCGCCTTGAATCGTCTCGTGGCGTTGATGGCGGGCTTTTACGTGACCGCGGCGCTGTTCATCGTGGTGGTGCTCGGATTGATCGCGGCAGCGAGCGGCTTTTCGCTCTTCCGCTTTCTGGCCTACATCAAGGAAGAACTGCTGCTGGTGCTCGGCACCAGTTCCTCGGAGACGGCGTTACCCGGCATGATCCAGAAGATGCGGCGGCTCGGTTGTGCCGACTCCACCGTGGGCCTGGTAATCCCGACCGGCTACAGCTTCAATCTCGACGGCACGAATATTTACATGACGATGGCCGCCGTATTCCTGGCGCAGGCGACCAACACACCCCTCGAACTACGCGACCAGATTACGTTGCTGCTCGTCGCGATGATCTCGTCGAAGGGCGCCAGCGGCGTTACCGGCGCGGGATTCGTGACGCTGGCCGCCACGCTCGCCGTGGTGCCCAAAGTGCCGATCGCCTCGCTGGCCCTCCTAGTCGGCATCGACCGCTTCATGAGTGAGTGCCGCGCCATCACCAACCTGATCGGCAACGGCGTGGCGACGGTGGTCATCAGTCGTTGGGAACGCGAGGTTTCGGCCGAGACAGTGAACGCGAATCTGCGCCCGGGGCAGGACGACGACCCGACGCTTTGATTGCGTTAAAATTTTCCAAAATAACGATTGCTATTTCCCTGGAAAGAGACAAAGTTCGCGGCACTGTTAGATAGCTTGTCAACCCCACGGCATGGTAAATCCTCAAGTGAACTTGCTTCAGTGATGATTTGAAACCCGATAGTCGGGAACAGTCTGGTGAGTGCAGCGTTAGTCTGGACAGTAAAAACATCACATGAGTACTAAACT
>DATEKZ010000748.1:0-10801 GCA_035277185.1 Verrucomicrobiia bacterium | reverse complement strand
AGGTTTTTGGATTCGGGCAGAAACGATTCGGCGAGCAGCAACGCGTTTTCGCGAATACCCGGATGCGAGTCGGTCAAGGCGCGCTCAACCGCCGCCTCATCAAGGGCGCGCAATCCGCTCAACGTCCACAAGGCATGCAGTCTCCCCAGGGGTTCTTTGCCGGAGCGGGCAAGTTTCTTCAATGAATCGGTCGCGCGGTTGTCCTGGCGCTCGACCAGCAGGCGTTGCGCCGTCGCACGCCGCCACTGGTTTGGATGCGAGAGTTCGTTCACCAGCGCGGCCGAAGAGGCATCGCGCAGATCGGGTTTCCAGGCCGACAGCCCTCCTTTGGGTGTCAGGCGATAAACCCGGCCACGGTCCTCGCCCGCGCGCACATTCAGTTTCGTGCGGACCTTTTCCGGAATGTAGTCCGGATGCTCGATCACGTCGCGCTGCATATCGATCAGGTAAAGCGCGTTGTCCGGCCCCAGTTCAACTCCGACCGGCCGGAACGAGTTGTCGCGGCTCGCGAAGAATTCGCGGGTGAGTTCGGCGGGGGCCCGGACGGCAGTGAATACGGGGCCGTTCTCCTTGAGAACGTCGCGGTGCACCAGGTTTCCCACGACATCGCAAACAAGGAGACTGCCGGACAGTTCCTCGCCGTAACCGTTCCATCCGATGTAACCCATGCCGCCCGCCGAGGAGAAATGCCCGGATTGTTCGGGATGATTGGGACGCGTTTCGGCGACTGAGATCGGATAAATGCGTGCCATGTCGCCATGGTCGGAGATGTTTTCGGTGGCGTTGAGCGGCGGAAATCCTGGAAAACGCCGCAGATAGCGTTCGGGAATGATGCGTTGCTGAAGGTGATTGACGTTGTAGGTGACGAAGCTTCTTCCCCATTCGTCAAATACCAGGCCGAACCCCGCGCTGGTGTGGAAGGTGGTGGCAAAGTCCCCGGTCTCCGGATCAAAGCTGAAATCCAGATTGCCGAGCGCGACGGGCGGCCCGGGCTTCCGCGGGGAAATGATACTTCCGCTGTTGCCGCCGTTGAGCACGTGCACGCGGTTGTCGAGTCCCCAGCGAACGCCGTTCATGTTGCTGTCCGTGACGCCGAGCCTGAATCCCTGGAGCAACACTTCGCGCACGTCGGCCTTGCCGTCGCCATCGGTGTCCTTGAGAAAGAGAATCTCCGGCGGCGCGGTCACCAGCACACCGCCTTTCCAGGGGCAAATCGAGGTGGGAAAACTGAGGTTGTCGGCAAAGAGAACGCTGCGGTCGGCCCGGGCGTCGCCGTTGGTGTCTTCGAGGAGGCGAACCGCGCCGCCCGGCCTTCGGTTCGGCCCGAAGCCATAAGGATAGTCCCGCATCTCGACCACGTACATCCGCCCGGCTTCATCAAAGGTCAGCGCGACCGGATCGACCACGTCCGGTTCCCGGGCGAACAACGCGATCTCCAACCGGGGATGGAGTTGACAGTTCGTGCCGTCGGCGATCGGGTGCGCGTTCTCCGCCGCGGGAGCGCAGAACGCGAGCACGAGGCTGGTGAGGAGAGCCAGGAAGTGAACAGAACGCGTGGTTCGCAGTTCTATTGCCGGTCGATGGGCGTGCATGGCGAAGTGGGCGGCAGCGTAACTCAGCGGGGCTCGCCCCGCAACCCAATGGACCGTGGAGGATTGACTTGGGCCGCTGCGTTCGTTAGGTGGAGCGGCGATGGAAAGGGACAAGCGCGTTTGCAAGCCGGGGGAGCGATCGGAGGTTTCCTCGAACTCCAACCCGCGAGCCGCAGATTCAGGTTCGACGCGATGGCAAGTCATCAGCCTGCTCCTGGCCGTCGTTTTCGTTTCGAGCGGGTGCGCGGCGCTGCAACGGCAAACACCGCCGCTGACGTTCCGCGTGATGTCCTACAACATTCATCACGGCGAAGGGACGGACGGGAAGATTGACCTGCTGCGAATCGCCGAGGTCATCAAGCGGGAGGGCGCGGACATCGTGGCATTGCAGGAGGTGGACCGGGGCGTTGCCCGCACCGCCCGGCGCGATTTGCCGGAAGAACTCGCGGTGTTGACCGGAATGGCCTGCGTCTTCAGCAACAATTTTCATTATCAAGGCGGCGAGTACGGAAACGCGGTGCTCACGCGGTTTCCGGTTCTCCACCGGGACAACACCCACTATCGGATGCTTCGAACGGGGGAACAACGCGGCCTTTTGCAACTCGTCCTCGGGGTGAACGGCAGGCAACTGCGGTTCCTGAACACGCACATTGACTATCGCCCCGACGACACCGAACGGTTATCGAACATCGAGGAAATCAAGCGGGTGGAAAACCAGCACGGCCATCTGCCGGCGATCCTGTGCGGCGACTTCAACGACACGCCGGGCAGCCGGGTTCACCGTGCGATAAAGGAACGATTTCAGGATTGCTGGGAGTTGGCGGGGCAGGGCCACGGCTTCACCTATTCGAGCGACACACCGCGCAAGCGGATTGACTACGTCTTCGTCTCCAAAGACGCGCCCCTGGTTCCGTTGAAAGCGTGGGTGCCGCCATCGGACGCCTCAGACCATCTGCCGTTGGTGGCGGAGTTCAGATTCAAGTGAGCACGCTACTGGCGCAGGCGATAGAACCGATTGCCGCTTCCGATCGTGATGCTCACCGAGTTGTTCACGACGCCGCCGACCGGACTCCAGGAGGGAGGGGTCAGCGTGGCGGTTTCTTCAAGAGTGAACCCGGTGGCGACCGTGGGCCATGAGATCGTCACGGTGTTGCCGCTCCGGTTGACGGCGATGGTGGGCGGCAACACGACCCCGGTAATCGCGACCGGGATGCCCGCCGCAGTCGGGCCGCCCAACGCCACCATCTCCGCGTCGGACAATTTGCCTTCTCGAATCTGGATGCTGTTGACCCACCATTCACGGCGCTCGTCCGGATTCGGCACGTCGCCGTCGGCAAAGAGGATGGCCGTCGGTTGCAGCGCGCGGCGCGGATTATCCAGGCTTTGATTGGCCGTCCAATCGTCCTGTTTGATGCCATCCACGAATTTCGTCACGACCGGCGTCGCCGCCGCCATGTCATAGGCGGCGCTCACGCGGTGCCACTCGCCCGCCGTGAAGGCGCCGGTGCCGTTGTAACCGCCGGTGCCCTGGCCGAAATTGTTCCCCTGCCAGAAGAGATCGCCGTCATCGGTGTTGTTGAGCGAACTGGTTTGAAGCATCGCCGCCGCGCCGGATCCCGTGGTCGCGATCATGACGTCCATGATCAGCGTGTATTGATTGACGCGCGTGCCGCCGCCGTTGGGCGCGATGCCGTGGTCCATCACGTAACCGATTTCGCGGACCACTTCGCCCGGCACACGCATGATCCTGGCTTCCTGCCCGTTGATGAGCGAGACGCCCAGTTCGGTGGTGGTGCCGAACTGCGTGCCGGTCTGCGTCACGCCGTTCGTCCCATCGAAATACCGGAGCGGTTTGCCGATCGTGGCGGCGAGGCTGGCCTGGTTGAAATCCCATTGGCCTTTGACATTGCTTTTGGGCACGGCGACGGGGATTCCGCCCGCGGACGGCCCGCCGAGCAACACGATCTCGGCGTCAGACAGTTTCCCGGCGCGAATCTGAACACTGTTGACCCACCACTCGCGGCGTTCGTCCGGGTTGGGCACGTCGCCGTCGGCAAAGAGAATGGCCGTGGGCTGCAGCGCGCGGCGCGGGTTATCCAGACTTTGATTGGCCGTCCAATCGTCCTGTTTGATGCCATCGACAAACTTGGTAACGACCGGCGGACTGGCCGCCATATCGTACGCCGCGACGACGCGGTGCCACTCGCCGGGTATGAACGCGCCGGTGCCGTTGTAGCCGCCGGTGCCCTGGCCGAAATTGTTGCCCTGCCAGAAAAGATCGCCGTCATCAGTGTTGTTGAGAGAACTGATTTGAAGCATCGACGCCGCGCCGGATCCCGTGGCGGCGATCATGACATCCATGACCAGGGTGTATTGATTAACCAGCGTGCCGCCGCCGTTGGGCGCGATGCCGTGGTCCATCACGTAACCGATTTCGCGGACCACCTCCCCTGGCACACGCATGATCCTGGCTTCCTGCCCGTTGATGAGCGAGATGCCCAGTTCGGTGGTGGTGCCGAACTGCGTGCCGGTCTGCGTCACGCCGTTCGTCCCATCGAAATACCGGAGCGGCTTGCCGATGGTGGCCGAGAGATCGGCGCGGTCGAAGTCCCATTGGCCAGTCACCGTCGTCTGGGGAATCTGAGTGGGGATGCCCGCCGCCGAGGGTCCGCCGAGCAGCACGATTTCCGCATCGGACAGTTTTCCGGAGCGGATCTGGATGCTGCTGACCCACCACTCGCGGCGTTCATCCGGATTTGGCACGTCGCCGTCAGCAAAGAGGATGGCCGTTGGTTCGAGCGCGCGTCTTGGATTGTCGAGACTTTGATTGGCGGTCCAATCGTCCTGCTTGATACCATCCACGAACTTGGCGACCACGGGTGGATTGGCTGACATATCGTAGGCCGCGACCACGCGATGCCACTCGCCGGGTGTGAACGCGCCCGTGCCGTTGTAGCCGCCGGTGCCTTGGCCAAAGTTGTTCCCCTGCCAGAAAAGATCGCCGTCATCGGTGTTGTTGAGCGAGCTGATCTGGAGGATCGAGGCAGCGCCAGGGCCGGTGGCGCCGACGAGCACGTCCAGGATCAAAGTGTACTGATTGACCCGGGTGCCGCCGCCGTTGGGCGCGATGCCGTGATGCATCACATACCCGATCTCGCGGATGACGTCACCGGGAACGTACATCACCTTCGCCGCCGTGCCGCCGATGTTGGGCACCGATGCAAAGTCGCCACTGCCCGTGGTTCCAAATTTTGTCTTCGTAGCCGTCTGTCCGGCTGGTCCGTCAAAATACTCCAGCGCCTGACCGGTCGTGGCCCGCAAGTCGCCGTTCTCGAAATCCCATTGGCCGGTCACCGTTGTGGCCGAACCGCCGGTCACGTTGATGGTGAATTGCCAGGTATTGGTGTAGCTGGCGCTGGCCGAGTCGGCGAAAACGAGCCGGATGGCATTGTTGGGGTCGGTCCGCGAGGCGTTCGGGTCGTATTTGATCGCAGTACGATTGCCGGCTTTGACTTTCGTCTGAGGCGTGACGGCTGTCCCATTCAGAAACAGTTGAATAGAATTGGTGTTGACCGTGGTCTGGCCGTCGAAGAGTACGATTTCGATGGGCGCTGCCGCGCTGCTCCCCGCGGAACCGGGCAGTGGGCTCACCTCGCCGATGGAGGGGGAGTTGGCTTGCGCGACGTTGCTGTCGCGGTATGCGCGGATGGCGCGGGTATCGGCGGGATCGTTGACCAGAATGCGTTCCTGGGTGAAGGGATTCACAGAATACCATTGCAGATTCGCACCGAGGCCCGTCTGCCAATAGACCAGGCGAAACGGATAAATGCCCGCCACGGGCGCATCGACGGAGAACAGATTCTCGTTATGCGTGTTCGCGACAAAGGGGGGAGCGAAGCGCTCAAACTCGCCCACCCTGGCGGCGAAGAAGTCGCGGGCGTTGACGCCGCAGAAGACCTGGTAGGAATCGTCGTTGTTCACATCCGTTCGATCCGTGCCCACGTTGACGCCGAACGTGTGAATGCCGGCCGTCAACTCCACGTACGCGACCACTTCCACGGCAAAGTTATCGGTGTGCAGGCCGGTGCCTGGAATGCCGGGAAACAGACTCGGACTGAAACTCGCCACCACATTGCCATCCGGGTCGGTGGCGTCGAAGGGCGCTGCGTCCTTCTCAAAGTTAATGGTGTCCACGTAATAGCTGCCGCCGGGATTTGGCCCGGCGCCGGCTTCGTTCGTAATCGTGCCGCCGCTGGTGTTCAGCAACGTGCCATTCAATTGTTTGATGGCTCGGATAGAATTGTTGGCGACACCGGCGTCCGCAGGCGCCTGTGCCGATCGGACGATAAGACCGCGCGTGGATGAAGACCCGGGCGCTCCGGCAGCGGCGGACGGCAGTGTGTTAGTGGCGCCACGGGCGGAAGGGATCAGGGCGAGCAGCGCGAGGCCGAGGGCCGCGATCCGGGAGGGAGAAAGTCCGGTAGGCATAAGGGATGTCCTGGGTGTAAGCGGTTTGAGGGCGTTACGATGGAATGGGATGCCGTCGAGTGGCATAAACGGATTATCCGAGTGTCGGAGACGTTGTCAAACCGGCGCTTTTCGAGGAGGGCGTTTCTCCAACAGAAACGCGGAGAATACGCGGCTTGCTTTCGTGCGGTTCGGGAGAGTAAAACCTCCCCGTCTGGCGCAAAACGTTGATTTTGTTCCTGAACAACGCGGCGAGGGCAGGCGCGGCGCGGTGGCGAATCATGAAAAAGATTCTCTTGATAGACGACGACTCCGCGGTCCAATCGCTCACGGTAAAGGCGCTGGAGACGCGGGGCTTTCGCACGTTGACCGCCTGCGATGGCCTCGCGGGACTCGAAGTGGCGAAGGAACACCTCCCCGATCTGATTATTTGCGACATCCAGATGCCGCGTCTGGACGGTTACGAGACTCTGGCGGCGCTTCGGAAAGACCCCGCGACGGCCGCAATTCCCTTCATTTTCCTTACGGGCCTGGCCGACCGAAAAGAACTCCGGCAGGGGATGGGGTTGGGGGCCGATGACTATCTGACGAAGCCGTTTTCAGTCAATGAACTGATGCAGGCTGTGAATACGCGGCTGGAGAAACATGCGGCCGTTCAGCGGAGGTCGGAGAAGAAACTGGAGGAATTGCGCGGCAACATCGGCCTGGCCCTGCCGCACGAGCTGCTCACGCCCCTGAACGGCATTCTGGGGTTCGCTGCGATCATGATGGAGGAAGACGCTGTCTTCGAGCCGCAGGAAATCCGGGACTTCGCCCGGAACATGCATATCTCGGCCCTGCGGCTGTACCGGTTGATAGAGAATTTCATCATCTATTCCGAAATCGAACTGTCGTTTTCCGATCCCGCCAAGATCGCCGACGTGCGGCAGGGAGAGCTGCTGTCTGCAAAAGAGACGATCGAGAAGGTCGCCCGCGAAAAAGCCAAGGCCGCCGGGCGTGAATCCGATTTGATCATCGAATTGCAGGAAGCCGTCATCATCATGGCGGCCGCGTATTTCAAGAAAGCAGTGGAGGAACTGGTGGACAACGCCTTCAAGTTTTCGCGCGAGGGGACGCCGGTGCGAATCACAACCGTGGCGGCGGATAACCTGTTCCATCTGACGATCAGCGATCGAGGGCGGGGGATGACGGCGCGACAGATCGCGGACGTGGGGGCGCACATGCAGTTCGAACGCCGCTTTTACGAGCAGCAGGGCGTCGGCCTTGGCCTGACGATCGCGAAACGGCTGGCCGAATTGCACGGCGGCGACCTCGTCATCGACAGCACTCTGGGGCAGCAGACGGTCATCCACATAACGCTGCCGTTGGCCGCCGGTTAGGGTAAAGTCGATGCCTATGAAGGTATTGGTCACCGGCGGCGCCGGTTACATCGGGTCAGTGTGTGTCGAGCAGTTGCTCGACGCCGGCCATGACGTGACGGTTTACGACAACCTGAGCGAAGGCCATCGCTCGGCGGTCGATCAGCGGGCACCGTTTGTGCATGCGCCGTTGAGCGAGGAAGCCCGAATCACCCGCGCGCTCAAGGACGCCGGTGCGGAAGCGATCATCCATTTCGCTGCCAACGCGCTCGTGGGCGAGTCGATGGCCAATCCGGGCAAGTATTTTCGGAACAACGTTGCCCACGGGTTGCCCTTGCTGGACGCCGCGGTGTCGTGCGGGGTGAGGAAATTTGTCTTCAGCTCGACGTGCGCCGTGTATGGCATCCCGGCGCGCGTTCCGATCTCCGAGGACCTGCCACTCCAGCCGGTGAATCCCTACGGCGAATCCAAGCTGATGTTCGAAAGGCTGCTGCAATGGTACCAGCGAATTCACGGCCTCGAATTTGTGGCGTTCCGCTATTTCAACGCGGCGGGCGCCAGCGCTCGGCTCGGCGAACATCACCGCGTCGAAACTCACCTCATCCCGAACGTGCTGAAGGTGGCGCTCGGCCAGGCGCCGCACTGCGAGATTTACGGCACGGATTATCCGACGCCCGACGGCAGCTGCGTCCGTGACTACATCCATGTGATCGATCTGGCCCAGGCGCATATTCTGGCGATGCAACCGGGCAGGAGCGGCATTTACAATCTCGGCAACGGCGAAGGGTATTCAGTCCGCGAAGTCATCCAGACCTGCCGGAAGATCACGGGACAATCCATCAAAGCCGTCGAAAAAACGCGTCGTCCGGGCGATCCGCCGGCGCTCGTGGCGTCAGCGGAGAAAGCGGCCCGGGAACTTGGCTGGAGACCAAAGTATCCGAAGCTGGAAGAGATCGTGGCCTCGGCCTGGAACTGGCACAGGCAACACGCGACGGGTTATCCGGACTGATCGCGAGTCGTGATCGCTGAGTTTGCCTTTACGCGACGTTCTGTGGTTTTGCGGCGACGAACCCCACGTTGTTTCTGCAGAGGCATTGCCAGGCAATCAGTCCGGCAACCCCTGCCACGCCCGCGCAGATCAGGTAAGGCAACGGCGCGTGGATTCCGTAAAGACTGGTGGCGAACACCGGCCCGATGATGCGCGCCAAAGTCCCCGCGCTTTGCGCGACCCCGAGCGTCGCGCCCTGCTCGTCGGCGGGAGCGTTCATGGAAATCATACCCATGGTCGGCGCCCGGTTGATGCCCGAACCCGCGGAGAACAGTCCCAGACTGAACAGCAGCGCCGAAAGATTGGGCGCGAACGGGATGATGGCAAGACTGACGCCGACGATCAGCAAGCTGCCGAAGATCAATTGCGACTCGCCAAAACGTTTCACCAGCCGGCCGATGGCGCCGCCTTGCACGATGGCGGCCACGACCCCGCAAAACGCGAACAGATAACCGACGTGTTTCTCGTCGTAGCGGAAGCGTTTGTCGAGAAGCAGCGGCAGCGTGCTCTCGAAGCAGGTGAAGCAAAACGTGGCGAGGAAGAACAGCGTGATCAGCAGCGCGAGTTTCGGCTGTCGCAGCGTGTGCAACCACTGCTCCAGTTTCGGTCGCGCCGGGGCATGCTCGGAAGTTCGCTTGCGGCTCTCCACGAGAATGAAGCAGCCCAGAATGAAATTGGCGGCGCATAACGCGGAAGCGACCCAGCCCGGTCCCGGCAAACCGAAGCTCGCGGCGCTGAACGCGCCGATGGCCGGTCCGAGAATGAACCCGAGACCGAACGCCATGCCGATCATGCCCATGCCTTTCGACCGGTTTTCGTGCGTGGTCACATCGGCAATGTAGGCCGAGGCGACCGAGAGATTGGCCCCGCAGACGCCGGCGAAAACCCGGGAGGCGAGCAGCAACAACAGGCCCGCGGTGCCGCTGACTGTTGCGGCGAAGGCAAACAGCGCGTAGGAGATGGCCGAACCGGCGTTGCTGATCAACAGGACCGGACGGCGGCCGATCCGGTCGGACAACCGGCCCCACATCGGCGCGAAGAAGAACTGCATCACTGAAAAGGAACTGATGATGAGCCCGATCTGGTAGCCATGAGCACCGAATTTTTCCGAGTATTTCGGCAACAACGGCAGCACGATCCCGAATCCGATCAGATCAATGAAGACGGTGAGGAAGATGACCAGGAGCGAGGGCTTCTTCATACGCGGCCAATCCTGCCTGGGGAGACCGCGGCCACTGTTCCCTTCTCAGCGGTAAAAAGCATCCGGGCAGTGTAGATGAGGAGATGCCTGAGTCAAGGGACTGACGGTGGACGAATGCGCTGCGCCGCGCGGAGGGCGCCGAAATCCTTTTACTCCAGTCTGTCGCCCGCCTTAAGCGGATGCCCGGTCAGAAACTCCGCGGCGTTCAGTTGTTTTCCGCCTTCGCGTTGCAACGACAGGATGCGCAGGGCGCCCTGGCCGCAGCCGACGACGATCCCGTTCTTCCCCGCATCGAGCACTTCGCCCGTTCGGGCGGCGGGTGCCTCGATCGGTTCCGCTCGCCAGACCTTTAATAGAGTGACCCTGGGCGATATCGGGAAAAATGTGAAAGCGCCCGGCCAGGGCACAAAGGCGCGGACCCGGTTCCACAAGGCGCGGGACGGCTGGTTCCAATCGAGCCGGCCGTCCTCCCGGGTGATCTTGCGCGCGTAAGTCGCGCCGGTCGCCGGTTGTGGGCGCGGGGTGATCCGGCCGGACGCGTATTCGGGAATTGTCTTCAAGAGCAGCTCCGCGCCGATTGCCGCCAGGCGGTCGTGGACCGTCTGCGAATTGTCTTCCGGCCCGATGGCAGTCGTTTCAGCGCCGAGGATCCCACCGGTGTCCAGTCCCTCGTCCATCTTCATGATGGTCACGCCGGTTTCGGATTCGTCGTTCAGGATCGCCCATTGGATCGGCGCCGCCCCGCGATACTTCGGGAGCAACGACGCGTGTATGTTCAGACATCCGTGTCGTGGAAGTTCGAGGATGGCCCCGGGCAGAATTTGTCCGTAGGCGACCACGACGATCAGGTCCGGAGCCAGCTGGCGCAATTCCTGGATGAACGATTCGTCTCGCGCGCGTTCCGGCTGGAGCACGGGAAGATGAAGCGATGCGCCCAGCAGCTTGACCGGCGAGGGGTGCGGGCGCAGGTCGCGTCCCTTCGGCCGGTCGGGTTGGGTCACCACGCCGGACACCTGGAACGTGGGCGTTCGCGTCAAGGCAGCCAGGGCGGGACAAGCCAGCGCGGCGGTGCCCATGAAGACGATTCGCAAGGGTGGCATGCTACGTATCCATGCAATGGAAACAAGTAAAGGAA
>DATEKZ010000747.1:0-6370 GCA_035277185.1 Verrucomicrobiia bacterium | reverse complement strand
GGGTGCGAGGCCGTTCCCAAAACACTGGCCGTGCGCGGGCCCGAGGAGTGGTCGCTGCGAGTGGCCAGTCCGATGTTCGTTCTGCAACGCGTGACGCGCCCGTTGAGGCAGGTGGCGCAAAAGGTCAACGAAGCCGTGCTCCGGATCGCGGTGCCGGGATCGATCCGGCCGCAGACGACGCTGTCGGACGAAGAATACCAGGAACTGGTCGAGCTGGCCTACCAGCAAGGGACGCTGGCACAATCCGAGAAGGAGATCATCCTGCAGATTATCACTCTTGACCGGCGCACGGCCAAGGACGTGATGAAACCGCGCTCGCAAATGGCGTGCCTCCCGGATGATTTGTCCGTGGAGGAAATGATCGCGGCGGCACGCCGACACAAGCACCGGCGCCTGCCGATTTATGACGAGTCGCCAGACACGATTGTGGGTGTGCTGAACACGCGGGCGTTGCTGCTGGATCCCTCGATCGACCTGGCCGACGCGATTGAGTTTCCGTCGTTTGTTCCGGAGAGCATGAACCTGCTGCAGTTGCTGAAGAGTCTCCAGCGCCAGCAACGCGGCCTGGCGATTGTGCTGGACGAGTTCGGTACCACCGCAGGCGTGGTGACGCTCGAGGACATTCTGGAGGAGATGATCGGCGAGATTCGCAGCGAAGGCGAGGAGCAGGGATTCATCATGGAGAAGCTGGGAGAGAAGCGATGGCGGGTGAACGGCACGATGCGGATCGAGGATTTTCGCCGTGAGTATCCGGCGCTGGGAGACGTGTCCGAAGTCGATACGATGGGCGGGCTGCTGACTATTCAACTCGACGTGGTGCCCGGCGTCGGGCAATCCGCCGCGTTTCGGGGTTTGAAGCTGACGGCCACGGTCACCGATGAGCGGCGCGTGCGCGAACTGCTGGTTGAGGCGGCGGACCGGAAAGGGGGAGGCTGACATGGAACAGGGCTGGCTGCTGGCGTCGGTCATCGCGTTCTCGCTGGCGCTCTCGTTCCTGCTCTCCGGAATGGAGGCGGGCGTGTTCGCGTTGAGCCGGTTGCGAATCCGGCAGTTGACGCGCGTCGGCAAGCCGCGCGCGAAGGTGTTGCACCGTTATCTCGAGGAACCGGAGGATTTCCTCTGGACGATTCTGGTCGGGAACACGCTCTCCAATTTCGTTGTCTTCGGCCTGCTCGTTCTGGCGTTGCACGTCCGGCTCGGGCAGCGGCCGGTGCTCTTTCTGACGGCGTTTCTGGCGGCGGTCTTTTTGTTTTACACGACGTGCGACCTTCTGCCGAAGATGCTGTTTCGCACGTTTCCGAACCGGCTTTGCATGGCGCTGGCGGGGCCGTTCCGGATTCTGCACGCGATTCTGGCGCCGCTGGTGTCGCTGCTGGCCTGGTTGTCACGCTGGCTGGCGCGCTGGACGGGAGCGCAGACCTTCACGGGACAGATGTTCGGCAACCGGGACGAGCTTCGGCTGGTGATGCAGGAATCGGCGCAAGGATTTACGTCCGAGGAGAAGGTGATGATCAACCGTGTGCTCGACTTGCAGAACCTGGCGGTGGGGCAGATCACCACGCCCATGGACAAAGCCGTGACCGTGACGACGCGCACGCCGATGACGGAGGTGCTGGCGCAGAGCCGCGAACGAACATTGACGCGCTTTCCGGTCTGGCAGGCGGAGGATGACCGCCGGCGGATTGTGGGCGTGGTCAGTTTGAAGACGCTGTTGTATCTCGCGGATCTTGACCCGAACAAAACGGCGGGCGACTACGTCAAGCCGGCTCTCTATCTGTCCGAGGGAATGCGGCTGGAAGAGGCGCTTCGCCGGATGCAACGGAGCGGACAGCGCCTGGCAATTGTGCTCGGACGGGACCAGCGGGAGGTCGGCATCGTGAGTTTGCAGGACATTCTCAAGGTCATGTTCGGGGAAGTGAGTCTGTAGCATGGAAGCCTTTCTTTCCATCCTGCTGAAACTCCTCGCGGTGGCGGTTCTGGTGCTGCTGAACGGCTTCTTCGTGGCCGCTGAATTCGCCCTGGTCAAAATCCGCGACACGCAGTTGTCTCCGCTCATTGCCAAGGGATACCGCCGCGCGCGCGTAGCCCGCCGGGTCCTGGCCAACCTGGACCAATCCTTGAGCGCGTGCCAGTTGGGGATCACTCTGGCCAGCCTCGGCCTCGGCTGGGTCGGGGAACCCGTGTTCGCCGCGTTGCTGCAGCCGGTGATGACATGGCTGAACGTGGAATCCCAGGAGGCTCGGAGAACCATCGCCTTCATCGTCGGCTTTTCCGCGCTGACTTTTTTGCACATTACCGCGGGCGAACAGGCGCCGAAGTGGCTGGCGATTCAGAAACCGTTGCCGACCTCGCTCTGGGTGGTGCAGCCGCTGGAGTGGTTTCACCGCGCGTCGTATCCCTTCATCTGGACGCTCAACCACGCGTCACTCTGGCTCCTGCGTCAACTGGGGATCGAACCGTCCGGCGACGGGGAACACGCGCACTCGGAAGACGAGCTGCGGTTGTTGTTCGCGTCGTCGCACCAACAGTACGGTGGATCGACGCTCGGACGGGACATTGTCCTCAACGCGCTGGATTTGCGCCGTCGCGTCGCGCGCGAGGTGATGCGTCCGCGCCGCGAGATCGTTGGGCTGGACACGGAGGCGACGATGGCGGGGTGCCTGGATGTGGCGGAGAAGACACGTTACTCGCGTTTCCCGTTGTGCGAGGGAGGCGATCTCGACAAGACCCTGGGCGTGGTCCACATCAAGGATCTTTACGCGATGCGACTCAAGGCGCGCACGGGGGCAGACCTTGCGCCCGTTTGTCGCAAAATCGTCTATGTTCCGGAAACGGCGCGGCTGGAGAAGCTGTTGCGGGTATTGCTCGACCGGCGGTTGCATCTGGCCATTGTGGTGGACGAATATGGCGGCACCATCGGAATGGTGACGCTGGAGAACATTCTGGAGGAACTCGTGGGGCAGATTCAGGACGAGTTCGACCAGGAGAAGCCCTTGCTGGTGCAGAAGAACGAGGGCACGTGGGAAGTGGACGGCGCGCTGCCGTTGCATGAGTTGGAGGAACTGGTGCGCGAGCCGTTGCAGGTGGAGGGAATCAGCACCACGAGCGGCTGGGTGACGCACCGGCTCGGCGGTTTCCCCAAGGCCGGCGACATCCTCTCCGTCGGCGCCTACGACCTGCGGGTCGAGGAAACCGACGGGACGCGTGTTGGCCGTTTGCAGCTCATGCGCCGGAATGATGGCGGTGGGCACAATGCCGTTCCACGCGCGTGACGCAACGGCTCCTGGTGAAGCGCCGGGTTGTTCGGCGATCCCGACCTGGGTCGGTTACCAGCTTCGGGAGGGTTGAACCGATTCCGATTCCGGCGTTGGCTGTGGACCGTTGGGGTCTTGGCTTTCGATCGGGATGAGGCGATCCATCCGGGTCCGCTCAAGAATCCGGCGTGCCTTTTGCGAGGGGTTCAACAGTCGAAGCTGCCCGTTCCGCTTTTGCGCGGCGCGGTTGAGGACAATCAACGCCGCCAGCCCGCGGGTGTCGATGAAGGTGGCTTCGGAGAGATCAAGTTCGATGGTACGAGTGCCATTCCAGCCGAACTGACGAGTGATTTCGTCAACGATCACGTTCCAACTGGCGGCGTGCAGTTCCTTCACGCCGACGACGCTCAGGGTTTCGCCTTTGGGTATCGTTCTCATGCTTAATTTAGTTGGCCGCCTGTATTCGGTTCAGTTCGACCGCGCTGAGGCTGGTCAGCAGTCCCGGTTCCTTGCGGAACCCATTCCTCGTTTCTCCGCTGATTTCTCCGCGCTTTCTTGATCATTGCAAGGCACGCTACGGCGTCGGGCATTCGCCGCACAATCAGGCGAAGACCTGCTTTTGCAGTCGTCAACCCCCTACCTCCGGCATCGGGGCCTGGCCGGGCGCAATCCCGCCAGATGCCTGAGAGCGTATGTGTTCCCAATTCAATGGCCGTACTGCCTTTCCCCGAGCGGTGCGCCAGCGGCTCACCACCGTGCGCCGCGAACGGCATAGACCGTCGCGACGGCACAGCCGGCCAGGCCGAGTCCGGCCGCCGATCCCATCTGATGCAAGGCGTTTCCGGTGGCGAAATAGAAGTTCAGCAGCAGCCACATCGCCAGTGGATGGTAATCGGTGGGCTGCTTGACCGGTTGTTTGTTGATCAGCCACGGCGTGGTGAAGCCGAGGATGGCGAATGCAGTCACAGACCACCCTAAAAAGTTGGTCCAGGGCGCCGAGTGCCAATGCCACACTTCCGGCGATGCCTGCCAGAACCAAAAACGCTTCACGCGCGCGGCAAAAGGTTCCAGCCCGATGTCCAGCCATAACGCGAGCAGACAGGTCAGCCCGATGACCCAGAATCCGTAATAGGTCGTCTTGCGCCATGGCCTCATGATGAGCCGGGCCACGCCGCGGCAAATGACAATGATGGCGATCCACATGAGCGGAATCGGCCACGGCACGCCAAGAATCCATCCGCCGAGTTGATCCGAATAGACGCGCGGCCCGTACGGGATTGCTGTTCGATCGCCGATGACAGCAATGCCGAAAGACAGGCTGGCAATAATGGCAGCCGACATCAGGACGTTTTGCTCCGGCAAACGGCGTGAAAGACCGACGAGCGACGCCGCGGCGGCCAGCGTCCAGAGCAGCGGATCAATCCACGGCCAGTCCGCTGACAAACCCAGCAACAGTGCGGTCCACGCCAACGCGAAGCAAAGCAGGAACGCGACGAACACGGGCTTGTGGACGACATGCGCCCAGGGCGACGGCGGGCGGGCCGTTGGCGGAAGGGCGAATCCAGTTCCGGGCGCGGCGGGTTGCATTTCGGGTTTCATTCTTGACGCATGGGCCACCCCGAGTTGCTATTCGCTTATGGCTTCTCCGATCAACTCTTTTTTGCCACGCTTCCGAGCACTAGCCTCGCAGAATTTCACATTCGCGCGCGGACGCATTGCCACGTCGTTGTAGCGCAGATTTGTAACCTGCTGTATCGCCGATTTGAAATCGGCGGAGTGTTCACAGGCGCGCCGGGGATGCGGACCTCCAGCGGGTTGCAAACCCGCGATACGGCAGATTGAAAATCTGCGCTACGACTCCGGTGCGGCTCCAGTACGAAATATGCAGGCTAGGCTCTGCTCTGTCCGGCTTGGTTGCGATCATAACCGTGAGATGAAGAATGCCGTCCATAACATTCGGCTCGCCGCGCTGTTGGCGCTCGTTTGCGCGAATAGCGCGGTGGTGGTCTCTCAACCCATCAACGCGCGTCGTCCCAAAGGCGACGCTGAAATCCGGTTCTGGCTCGAGAACATGGTCTGGCATCATCGGTTCACAACCGATGAGATCAAAGCCGCGACCGGTTTGAGTGAGACGGAGATCACGGCGGCGCTGAAAAAGCACGGCATCACGGCTGCCAATCGGCCCAGGCGTCCGGCGGACGCGCCCTTGCTCGTCCTGCCTTATCCCGGCGGACGCCATCCGCGCACAGGATTTCTGGACGGCGCGGTCAACCCGCAACGTGAAACCAAGATCAGCGTGTTCGTGCCGTGGGATCAGGAGAGCTACGTTGTGGCCGACGTGCCGGAAGCCATCTGGTCGAACCTTGGCCTGACCTACCTCGCGCATACGCACGTTGCGACGCTTTGGACCCAACAGAGTATCGAACTGGAAAAGATGGAGTGGAATCGCCGGGCCGACGGCTCTTTCGACATCGAGCGAAAGCTGCCGAACGGAATTGTCTTTGGCGCGAAGGTCGTGCCGGCAACCGACGCCGTGCGCCTGGAGCTTTGGTTGACCAATGGCACGAAGGAAACCCTGCGCGATCTGCGGGTGCAGAATTGTGTCATGCTCAAAGGCGCCAAAGGTTTTGAACAACAAACCAATGACAACAAGGTGCTGACCAGCCCTTACGTCGCGTGCCGTTCTGCCGATGGCAAACGTTGGATCATCACGGCGTGGGAACCGTGTCACCGGCCGTGGGCGAACGCGCCGGTGCCCTGCCTTCATTCCGATCCGAAATTTCCCGACTGCGCGCCCGGTGACACGAGACGATTGCGCGGCTGGCTTTCATTTTATGAAGGGACCGACATCGATGCGGAGTTCCGGCGCATCGATCGGACCGGTTGGCGCGAGAAGGTCGATTAGCCGGCACGTATTGGGCTTGTTGCGATCTCGCGCACGGAGCGCGGCCATCCTGGCCGCAGCGGCAACTGAGGTTGGCGGCAAGTGAACTGTGGTGTTGTTCTCCAGCGCGACGAACGGGCTGCGCCCGGTCTTAATCATAATCTTACTCTTAATCCTGAAAGATCTAAGCCGGAACGATGCAGTTAGAGAATTGGCTCGCCCTCACCCTGGC
>DATEKZ010000746.1:0-5570 GCA_035277185.1 Verrucomicrobiia bacterium | reverse complement strand
GATTGCTCGGCATCGCATCGAGCACCACCTTCTGGAAATTGGATTCAATCGTCGCGCCGGCGTCGCCGGGGATTGCGCCCGCCGCCCAAAGAATGCCACCAAGCACGTGCTGTCGAAAAAGAGGTTCCGAATAACTGGCCTCCGTGTGCCCGCCGCCAGTGTACCAGGAGCGACCGCCGTCAAATGCGTGGCACCACGCGGTCGGATGATCGTGGCCCATCGCTCCGGCGCCCGGCGAATAGGTTTTCTCGTCCAGCGTTGCCAGCACATGCACCTGGCCGCGCGGGTTGGATTGAAAGTTGTACCACTCGTCGGTCCGCACCCATTTTGCCGGCAACGGCGCGTTCGAAGGATGCGCGTGATCCGCGACCTCGATCGTCGCCTGCTGAATCGCCGGATGACTCTGAAAGTAAGCGCCGACGAGTTGTCCATACCATGGCCAGGCATACTCGGTATCGCTCGCCGAATGAATGCCCACATAGCCACCGCCGCCCCGGATGTAACGTTCGAAGGCCGCCTGTTGGGTCGCATCCAGAACGTCGCCGGTGGTGCACAGGAAGATCGCCGCCTTGTACTGCGCGAGATTGGCGTCGGTGAATTGCGCCGCGTCTTCGGTCGCGTCCACGGTAAAATCGTTGGTGGCCGCCAGCGACTGGACCATCGCGATGCCGTTGGGAATCGATGAATGCCGGAAGCCGGCGGTTTTGGAGAGCACAAGGACTTTGAACGGGTCCGACTGCCCGGAGACGCTTGTTACAAATGCCAGGAGACTGGAGAGCAGAACCGCCAATGGCAGGCGCAACAATGCCGCCGCGAGTCGGAGTGATTTCATAAGGATTTAGACGGGAAAAATATGCCGTCACTCCTGGCGTCGCGCAACCGGGGCCGACGCCATGCGGCAACAAGCCGACCACGCGCGCGAATGAGTCCTACCGGAGTTCCCGGATGTAGAGACTCGCAAACTGGATCGGATCGCCGTGATGCTGCAAGGCAATCGGACCACGCGCGGGGACTCCGGGCAATTGGGCGTTTTCGATCAGCGTCTTGCCGTTCAACACAACGGACAGCCGGTCCCCTTTCATCGTGATCCTGAAACGATTCCAATCACCAGGCGGTTTGTCGGCCTTCACCTTAGGAGTTACGGCGGCGCGGACTGCGGCGGACATCTCCTTGTCTTCGCGATAGCCGTACACCTCGCCCGATCCAACCGGCCAGCACCAGATGTTGACCTGGCTCTTCGAATTCCCCCGCAAATAAATCCCGCTGTCTCCAGCATCCGGCACCTCGACCATCTTGCGGCTGCCGTCGTCATTCGTCGCATAGTCGCCGTTGGGTAGAATGACGGGCGCCGGCTTCATCTCCGGCTTGCGCGTGAACCGCCAGTCCACGATCAACTCGAAGTCGTCATACTCCTTCTCCGTCCACAGATTCTTTTCCTGTCCCTCGCTCTTGCCGTCGTAATCGAGGTTCCAGTCTTTCGACTTCCAGTGCCCTTCGCTGCCCGGCTCAACCTTCCAACCGCGGAGATCCAGACCCGTATAGAGCGACTTGAAACCCTGATCCGCGTCCGCGACTTCGTTCGCGGGCGGATTCGACGACGGCAATTCCTTCATCCTGATGTTGCGGAAGTGCGCCTCCGAACCCTCCGACTCCAGGCAGATGTAACCCTTGCGCGGCACACACTTCGTTCCACCCGACACGACCTTGCCATTCACGGCGAGCGTGAGTTTGCCGTCGCGGCTTTCAACCCGGTAATGGTTCCATTCGCCGGCCGGCTTTGCGCGGAGTTCGCTGGGGAGACAACGCGCCCAGCCTTTGGGATGGGGCCGGTCGGGAACCAACGTTGCCCCGTGAATGGAAAACACGTCGCCGTGTCCGGTCCATTGGCCGTTGGGATCATTGCCGTCGATGATCTGCACCTCGATCGACCGGCTGAACGGCACGCCGGGCGCCGTGATCGCGTCGCTATAAACGAACAGGCCCGCGTTGCCGCCTCTGTGCAGATGCTTCCACTCCAGTTCGAGGATGAAGTTTTCATACATCCGTTCGGTGCGCATCACGCCGGTCGGTTTGCCGGTGCTGACGATCATCCCGTCGCGCGCGGTGAACGTTTCCGGCGCACAATTGACATTGACCCAACCCGAAAGGTCTTTGCCGTTGAACAACGGAACAAAATCGTCCTCGGCTGCAAACAGGACGGATACGTTCATCAGGAGGGTCATGGCGAAAAGAGGGAGGCTGGCTTTCATGAAATGTCTTTTAGCCCGAATTCACGGAATGAACAGAACATTTACCGTCTTGGCCAACGACGCAGCTCAACCCGCGAAACACGCTAAAACAACGCGAAAGAACACCGGACTCAGTGCGAACTCAGAGAACCAGCCCATTCGAGACTCCCTCTCTCAGATGAGGCTTCGTTAGCGCCATTTCGCGTGTTTCGCGGGCCTGGCTTGGGTCGGTCCGAAACGTTGTCTCACAAACGGATTTGTGCAACGATGCGGAATGACACTTCGCTGCAGTTGCCTTCTTCTGGTTTGTGCAATCCCTCTCCTCTTCGCGACCGACCGTCCGCACTCAGCGCCCGATTCTCCGCTCGTCGCCACCTTCTCGGTTTGTGGATTCGATCCCGCGACGGGTGACCTTGGCGTTGCCGTGCAGAGCAAATTCTTTGGCGTAGGCAGCGTCGTTCCGTGGGCGAGGGCGAACGTCGGCGCCATCGCCACGCAATCGTACGCGAATGTGACCTACGGACCCGGCGGCTTGAAACTTCTCGAATCCGGCAAGAGCGCGAAGGACACCGTCAAACAATTGACCGGCGCCGACGACGGACGTGACCAACGCCAACTTGGAATCGTTGACGCGAAAGGGAACTGCGCGAGTTACACCGGCACAAAATGCAATGAGTGGGCCGGGCATATCGAAGGAAAACACTTCTGTGTCCAGGGCAACATCCTGGCCGGCGAAGAAGTGGTGAAAGCGATGGCTGCCGCGTACGAGCAGGCGCAGAACCTGGCCGGCTCGGAACTCGCCGATTGGCTGATGGCCGCGTTGGAAGCGGGACAAAAAGCCGGCGGCGACAAGCGCGGCCAGCAATCCGCCGCGCTGCTGGTCGTCCGGGACAAGGGCGGCTATGCCGGCGCGAGCGACCGCTACATCGACTTGCGCGTCGAAGACCACGCGGATCCCATCAAGGAACTCGCGCGTTTGCTTGAAATCCATAAGAAGTTCTACGCCGCCGTGCACAAGAATCGACCTCCACGCGCCGAGTAATCGTGGCCAAGCGACACGCCAAACATTCACGCAGGCCCAAGGCCCCGCCGCGCGACGATCCTCCGGCGGTGCCGAGCTATTGGGTCGTGAGGGGACTGGTTGCCGTGGCCATGGCCGTCTCGCTCTACTTGCTGTCCGTCTCCTGGTCGGGCGGCGCGCTCGCCGGCTGCGGTCCCGAATCCTCGTGCCACAAGGTGTTAACCAGTCGCTGGGCGTATTGGTTCGGCATTCCAGTGAGCCTTGTGGCGCTCGTAGCCTACGCAGGTATTCTGCTCGCGACGTTTGGCGTGACGACGAGTGCTTCCTCTGCACGGCGAAATGCAGCGAGAGCGCTTCTTACCGTGCTCGCGATAACAGTCGGCGGCAGCGCGTTGTGGTTCATCGGACTGCAATTCTTCGTGTTGCGCAGTGTTTGTCCCTACTGCATGGCTGCGCACGGCTGCGGCCTGGTCGCCGCCACGATCTTGTTATTCCGGACTCCCGACCCGCTGCCCTCGAAGAAAATCCGGCCATCCGAACGCCCGCGCCAGGCACCGATCTGGCGCCACCTTGCCGTGGGTCTCGGCTGCGTGGTCGTCCTGATCGGCGGACAAATCATGCACAAGCCGAAAACAGGCGCGATCGCGCAATTGCCCAATCGAGGCGTCGCAACCACAACCGGTTTGCCGACGAATGGCAGCAAGACGGCCGCTTCGCCGACCACACCCCGAACGATCTCGCTTCACGATGGGCAGATCGAACTGAACCTTGACGAGCTTCCCTTGATCGGTTCGCCGCGGGCACCGCACGCGATGGTCAGTCTGTTCGATTACACGTGCCATCATTGTCGTGAAATGCATGAACTGTTGCACCAGGCTCACGCCGCGTTCAGCAACCAACTGGCCATCGTCTGCCTGCCGATGCCACTGGACGCCAACTGCAATCCGGCGATTAAGCGCACGGCCGACGCGCACCTGAACGCCTGCGAATATGCGCGCCTGGGGCTTGCAGTCTGGCGCGCGGACCGGACCGCCTTCACGCGCTTCGATTCCTGGCTGTTCGGCCATCCTTCCGTTCCGTCGCTGCTTCAGGCGCGACAGTATGCGGAGCAGTTGGTCGGCCGCGAACCGTTGCAGCGCGCGCTGGCGGATGACTGGGTGAACCTGCAAATCGAACGCGATGTCGCCCTCTACCAACTGAATCACCGAAAGACTCGCAACAGCACCATGCCGCAAATCCTCGTCGGATCCCGAATCGGTTTCGGGTCGCTCTCCAGCGTTGAGGATTTGTTCCGGCTGCTGGAAACCGAGTTCGGACTGAAGCGGAGCGGCTAGTGCCTCATCAAATCCCCAGCAGTTTCGGCGTGATGTAAAACTTCAACGACGCCGTGTCCCGATCTTCCGCCTCCAGACAGACCAACGCCCCCTTGGGCAGCTTCAGCAGGTCGCCGCGATTGACACCGAGCAGATGACAAACCCGCGCGTCCATCGTTGGCGCGTGGCCGACGAGGAGCACATGGCCCGCTTCCGGCAGGCCCTTGAGCCATTGATCGAAGCGGGCCTGCGAAGTTTCGTTCAACAGGGCATCCGCGAGATGCCGTTTGCGCGGCGGCAGGGAATCCAGCGTCTTGAGCACAAGGTCGGCCGTCTGGCGCGCGCGCACCAATGGACTGCTGTACGCGGCGTCGAACTCGATGCCCGCTTTTCTGAGGAAGCGACCCAGCTTCCGCGATTGCTTTCGGCCAACAGGCGACAACGGGCGCGCGGCATCATCCGCTCCGGGCAGGGCGTCCGCATGACGCAGGAAATAGAGTCTCATGACCACCGCAGTTTACGGTCTTCCGTTTCTCCTAACCATCTTTCTCTTCTCGCCATCGCTTGCAACAGGATCGGCGTGAGACAAGAAATTTAACGCTCTTCCCGCTTTCGTTCCCGTGGTAATAACGAATCTCAAAACATGAAGCCCGTCAACGAACACAACCGGCGCGCCTGGGACCAGCGGGCGCGCGACCGCCAACGCCACGCGGAGAGCGCTTCGGACAAAGACTTCGTCGATCCAGTCGGTGCGGTTGATCCCTACGGCTGGCTGCCACGACCGGTTTCGGGCCGGCGCGTGCTCTGCCTCGCGAGCGGAGGCGGTCGGCAAGGCCCGTTGCTCGCCGCAGCGGGCGCGAAGGTCACGGTCGCGGACCTCAGTCCCGAAATGCTGAGGCTCGACCATGAAGTCGCCACGCGCCGGGGTCTCGATCTTAAAACGGTCGAAGCCTCGATGGACGACTTGTCCGTTCTGGTCGACGCCAGTTTCGACATCGTGCTGCAACC
>DATEKZ010000745.1:0-7294 GCA_035277185.1 Verrucomicrobiia bacterium | reverse complement strand
TATCATCGTAACGAACCAAAAGGGCGGGTCCACAAATAACCCGATTGCGCTCGAACGCATCCATGTCGTCGATGACGACGGTTCGGTCCTGGAAGCAGTTTCGGACGCCATTACGCTCAATCATCCGGGCGAGATCATCCAGGGCTGGAGGTTCAAGGCATTTCCGCGACGTGAGAAAAAGGTGCGCTGCCGGTTCATCTACAAGGACTCCTCAGGCAATTACGCCACGGCCGCCGAGATGCTGATTCCGAACCCGACTCCCGGCCCTCATCCCGTCTGGACTTCCGCACCAGCACCCCTGACGAGCGAGGACGGTGATCTAAAGGTCACTCTGCTCGATTTCGTCGCCGGGCTGTCCCGCGAGGATGAAGTCGAAGCGAAGTTCCGATGGTACTGGATTGGGCGTCAAACCACCCGTGCGGTGTTCAAGATCGAGCAGCCCGTGCGCGAGCGGCTGTCCTGGAAGCTGCAATCGCTTTCGATCGCGGACGCCGCGGGCAACTACTGGAAGCCCGGCCTTGAAAATCCTCTTGGGAACACAAATGGCGACGGGAGTCTCGTCGCGGAATTTATCGGGGCGCTCTGGCCGAGCGAGCCCGCCTGGAAGCTGCGCGCCGAATTATCGCGCACAAGCAATTTCACATCGGATGAACTGTGCACTCTGCCCGATGTGGCGGTGCCATTCACCAATCAGGTCGTGACGCTCAACACGGCACACGAGGTCAACGGCAACACGCTTCACATCGTCACGGTTGGGGGTATGGGCGCGGAACTGCCCGATCCCTATCGGTCGTTGGCATCAGCCAAGGCCGTCAATCTGGCCGTGCGAATGCAACCCGGCGCTCATCGACTGTCCCTGGTCCGCGTTGCCGACGGCGAGGGCCGTCTGATCCCGTTCAGCGAGCCATATCCGTGGTTTGAGGATAATCGCTGTTTTGCTCTGGAAGCTGCTGCCGGGGTCGGGAAGCTCAAGATTACTTTCGCGATCCATCGTAGCCGGTTCGTCGAGTTCACTGCGAAGCCCAAACAGGTCGGTAAACCGTCGAAATGAACTCGTAGAACCAACGGGAAAAAAGAGAAGCCGTTCCGCATCACACGGAACGGCGTTCTTTGGCTTGCGCAGGACGTATCCCGCTCAGGCCTCGAAAGATTTCCCGCACCCGCAACTCTGGCGGGCGTTGGGATTGGAAATTTTGAACCCACCGCCATTCAACTCGTCCTTGAAGTCCACGACGGCGCCGCGGAGATAATTGGCGCTGAACGGATCAACCAGGACCGACACCCCGTAAAACTCGGCGACGGAATCGTCCTCGCGTTTTTCATCAAACACCATGGCGTATTGCATGCCGGAACAGCCGCCGCCTTCGACAAACACCCGCAACGACTTGCCTGAGTTCTCCTCCTTCGCCAGCATTTCGCGAACGTGACTGGCAGCGCTCTCGGTCAGGTTAATGACGGTTTCGGTATCGGCGGAGTTCATATCACTGAGCCGAGGCCAAGCTAACCGACGGCTGACGCCATGTCAAACGAACGTGTCAGCTTCGCCGCAGCTTTTTACTTCGCAGTCGACGCCTGCGCCGAGCGCGCCTGTTCCAACTCCTCCAGTCTGGCCTCCCACATTCTCCGCAACGCCGGAACGGCATCGATCAGTCCGCGGTACAGATTGGCGGCAACGTCCCAGCGTTGCTGATCTTTCGCCAGGCGCGCGGCGTACAGGGTGGCCTCTTTCACCCAGGATGGATTGGCTTGTTCCGAGGCGCGCAGATTCTTCGCGAGAGCGACATTCAGGTAGCGCCCCAGCGCTTCGTTTAGAAGCCGGGTCCGCTCCACCAGAAGCCGCTCGCGGTCTGAGGGCGAGGCCTGCCCGGCCTGTTTCTCAAGAGCCCTCGCGAGTCCCGCTTCAACGTGACCGATCCCCACCTCGGCCTGGCTGCGCGCGGCGATGTCGGCGAGGTCCGAACGGATCACGTTGGAATAGGCGGCCACCGCGTCTTCGTACGCCTTCGGTTCGACCGTCGCCCACTGAAGATAGCAATCGCCCATTCTTCCCCACGCCAGCAGCGCCAGGCGATTGGTCGGGTATTTGGCCGTAATCGCTTTCAGTACAACAATCGCTTCCCGATAATTGTCCAGGGCATTGGTCGCGCCGACGACCGCCTCCGCGTAGCCGATAAAGGTGTCGGCGTAGGCGAAGTAGGCCTCCGGCAGAAGCGCCGCGGGCATCAGGGGACTGGGATCATTGATCAAATTGGTGAAATAACCGATTGCGGCTGGATAACCCTGCCGGAAATAGGCCGCACGTCCCGCCATCATCCTCGCCCGGAAAGTCAATTCGGTTGGCGGCCAGTTGGTGTTCTTGAAAATCTTCTGGAAATCCAGTTCGGCCAGGTCGTATTTCTCCTGCCGAAGGTAGTACTCCCCGATCCAATACTGAGCCAGGGGCGCCATCGAGCTTGTCTCGAATTGGGCGACGTAGTTGGTAAAAAGATTGAACGCCTGCGTTTCATTTCCCTCACGATAGTAACTCCAGGCGCGGTCGAATTGTGCCCGGGGCAATGAGGCATGGCCCGCGTGGTTGGTGACCCAGCGGTCATAGTGATGGATGGCCTCCTTCCAGTCTCCCTCGTGCTCATAGGTTCGGGCGACGGCCAGCTCGATCTCCGGCACCAGGGGAGACGCTGGAAAGCGCCGGCAGAAATCATCAAACAGCCGGCGCGCATTCAAAATCAGTTCCCGGGCGGTTGCGTCCTGCCGATTCAGCGCCTGGCCGTACAGCAGTACTCCACGGCCGCCGAAGAAGCCATCCGGATAGTCCGCCAGGATTCTCTCCACCGCACGGCTTGCCCCCGCCAGATCTCCGAGATCGATGCTGGCTCGAATGACCTGGAAAAGGGCGAAGTCGGCGAGCGACTCCTTTACTCCGGACAAGTCCGCGTAATTCGTGACGACCTGCCAGTAGTTCGTCACCGCGCCCGCATAGTCGGTGAGAACAAATTGGCAATCAGCCCACTTGAACCGCGCAACGGCCTGATCCTCGGAACGTGGAAGTATTTCGGCGGCACCTCGAAACGCGGCCAGCCCTTCCGCTATCCTGTTTGTCGATGCGGTATTCTGCCCTTCCTCCCAAAAGCACCAGCCCCGGTTCAGAGACGCTTTGCCCGCCAGCAAGATGTTGGTATTGGCGATGACCTGCTCAAACTGCGGACGCGCCTGGGCGAGCAGATTCGTGTTGGTCTTGCGCGCGTTTTCCGGGAGGTTGAAGTATTCCTTAAGGCGCAGTTCACCCAGCGTCAACCTTAGCAGATCGAGCATGCCATCCTTGGGATTCTGAAAGACGAAGGACTCCAATCGCCTTGACGCCTCGCCGATTTTGTTTTGGGCGAGCGCCAGAGCGACGATTCGTTGAACGGCATGCTGGCGCCGGTCGGCAGGCACGGTTGTTGCAAGGTTGCGTTCATACGTCTGTATGGCCGCTTCCGGGTCGCCTTTCTTTTCGAAGATTTCACCGCGAAACGCGGCCGCATCCGCCTGTAGCGCCAATGACAAGGCGTTGGTCACCGGGCTCAGTTCGGCGATCAGGTTGGTCAACGTCTGCAGGGCGGCGTCCGCTCGTTGGTCTTCAAACTGCAACCGCGCGACCAGATACTGTCTGCGCCAGGAAAGTTCCGCGGGCAGGTTTCGTTCGGCCAGGCGCCGCAACGCTTCTTCGCCCTTCTTGAACTCCTTGAGAACCAGGCACACCTCGGTGAACAGCAGCTCGCCCTGAACCGCGAGTTCATCCGCAGGCCTGTTTTTTGCCGCCTGTCGGAAAGCACCCTCCGGCCGGTCCAACAAGCCAAAGGCCCTTTGATGGTCGCCCAACCTGAAGTGAGTAAAAGCCTCGCCCACACTCGCCTCCAGGCGCCGCCCGGAAGCGGGAAACTCCTGGAGCAACCGGGCAAACTCCGTCGCCGCCTCGTTGTACTTCTCAAGCTTGAACAGCGATTCGCCGATCCAGTATCGATACTGATCCGTTAATATTCCAGCGCCAGCGATTTTCTCCTGGAGCAGTTTCAGCCCGGAATCGAACTGCCCCTGGCGGTAACGGCATTCGGCCTGAAGGAGAATGATCTCTGGCGTCTTTTCGGACTGGGGATAGTCTTTCTGGAATTCCACCAACTCCCTTTCAGCCAGGTCATAAGCGCCCGTTTGCAGACGACGCAACGCAGCCTCGTAGGCGCGGGCTTCGGCCGGGCTGGCAGCGTACAGGGTAGACACCAGGGTCGCCGACAGCGCGGCGCCGCAAAGGAGCCAGCCCAGCCTTGCCAACCAGCCCGTTTGTAAATGGGTTTTCAAGATCGGCGCCGTTATCATCGCTCAGCCCCGTAGAGGACGCGACGCAAAAATTGGCCGGTGTGACTGGCGTCCGATCGGGCAACTTCTTCCGGGGCGCCTTCGGCAACGATTCGCCCGCCCCCGGCCCCACCCTCCGGTCCCAGGTCGATAATCCAGTCGGCCGTCTTGATCACATCGAGATTGTGTTCGATGACGAGCAGCGTGTTTCCGTGGGCACGCAGCTTGAAGAGCACCTCGAGCATTTTGGCCACGTCGTGGAAATGCAAACCGGTCGTCGGTTCGTCAAGGATGTAGAGCGTGTGACCGGTCTGTTTCCGGCTCAGCTCGGCGGCCAGCTTGATACGCTGCGCCTCGCCTCCGCTCAGCGTGGTGGCCTGTTGCCCCAGACGGATGTAACCCAGGCCAACCTCCGCGAGCGTCAGGCACGGTTCGTAAATCTGCGGCACTGCCCGGAAAAAGTTGACCGCCTCATCCACCGTCAGAGAGAGCACATCGGCGATGTTCATTCCCTTGTAGGTAATCTCCAGCGTCTCGCGATTGTAACGCTTTCCGTTGCACGCCTCGCAGGTCACATACACCGGCGGGAGGAAGTGCATTTCGATTTTCAGCAATCCGTCGCCCTGGCATTTTTCGCAACGGCCGCCCTTCACATTGAAACTGAATCGCCCGGCATCGTAGCCGCGAATCCTGGCCGTCGGCAGCTTCGCGAACAGATCACGAATGGAATTGAACATGCCGGTGTAGGTGGCGGGGTTGCTGCGGGGTGTGCGGCCGATCGGCGCCTGGTCGATCACAATCACTTTGTCGAGGTGTTCGATCCCGTCGATGGTCCTGTGTGCACCGGGCCGCTCCCGGGAGCCGTACAACTTTCTGAACAATGCGCGCCGCAATATGTCATCCACGAGCGTGCTCTTGCCGGAGCCGCTCACTCCGGTCACGCAGGTCAGTGTGCCCAGGGGTATTCGCGCGTCAAAGTTCTGCAGATTATTTTCCCGGGCGCCCAGAATCTCCAGCCAACCACGGTCACGTGAAGGTCTGATTCTTTTCCGGGGAACGGGAATCGCAAGCTCGCCTTTCAAGTACTGGCCGGTCAAAGAACGCGGATTCGCGGTTATGTCCTCCAGCGGTCCGAAGGCGACGACTTCGCCCCCGTGAATGCCTGCGCCGGGGCCAAGGTCGATAATATAGTCGGCACGGCGGATGGTTTCTTCGTCATGTTCCACGACGAGGACGGTGTTGCCGAGATCTCGCAATCCCTCCAACGTTCTGATCAACCGCTCATTGTCGCGCTGGTGCAGACCGATGCTCGGTTCGTCGAGGATGTACAGCACGCCGACCAGACCGGCGCCGATCTGTGTGGCCAGGCGGATGCGCTGCGCTTCACCGCCACTCAACGTTCCGCTCTCACGGTCAAGGGTCAGGTAGCCCAGCCCGACGTTGCGCATGAAGCCCAGGCGGGAACGAATCTCTTTGATGACTTCGGCGGCGATCTTCTGATGTAACGCGGAAAGTTTGAGATCGGCGAAGAACTCATCGGCCTGGTCGATGGAGAGCGCACAGACATCCATGATCGAGAGGCCCGGGATGGCGGTGTGAGGCGCGTCCAAGCCGCTGGCCGGACCGGGAACGTCGGGCTTTGAACTTGGGACTTTGAACCTTGAACCTGTCTCAACTCCACCCACGGTGACCGCCAGGATTTCAGGCTTTAATCGTCTGCCCCCGCACACGTCACAGGGTTGGGGACTCATGAACGCCTTGAGCCGGTTCTTCGTGAATTCGCTTTCGCTTTCCTGGTAGAGCCGCTGCAGGTTGGGAATCACACCCTCGAAGGGGCGTGTCACCCGGGTCATCTTGCCGGCCCGCCAGAAGTGAAACTCGACCTCCTCGTCGCCGGATCCCCACAGGAGGATTCGTTTGAAATCGTCCGGAAGGCTCGTGTATGGAGCTTCCAGTTTCTGCCGATAACGTTCGGCCACCGCCTTCAGCATGCTCTTGTAATAGACGATCATCCGCTTGCCCCCCCGCCGCCAGGGCAGGATGGCCCCCTGCTCGAGGGATTTCTCCGGATCGGGGACGACCAAACCCTCGTCGAAGACCATCTTCTGGCCGAGGCCATGACAGACCGGGCATGCGCCAAACGGCGAGTTGAATGAAAAGTGTTTCGGAGTCGGCGGGTCAAAGCTCAGGCCGGTGGCGGGACTGGAGAGCCGGTTCGAATAAGCGGTCTCGATCCAGTCGATCTTGTCTGCTGCCCCGGGTCCGTTGTCCGTCGTTGCGGCGCCAGATGGCCGACCGCGGACCGCAGGCATCTGGTCCAACAATAACAGCCTGCCCTCGCCCCATTTCAGCGCCGTTTCCACCGAATCCCCCAGCCGAACGCGAATCCTGTCGTCGATGACAAGCCGGTCCACCACAACCTCGATGGTGTGTTTCTCCTTTGCTTCGAGTTTCACCCGGACGTTGGCGGCCAGTTCGACGATCTGGCCATCCACGCGCGCGCGGACGAAGCCTTCGCGCGCCAGACGCTCGATCACATCCCGAAACTCACCCTTCTGGCGGGTAACCACCGGCGCCAGCAGCATCACGCGGGAACCGGCCGGGAGCGACAGGATCCGGTCAACAATGTCGCTCGTGGTCTGGCGGGTGACAGGCTCGCCGCTCACGGGACAATGGGGCTGGCCGATACTGGCGAAAAGCAGCCGAAGATAGTCGTATATCTCCGTCGTCGTGGCGATGGTGGAACGGGGATTGGCGCCGGAGCCGCGTTGTTCGATGGCGATGGCAGGAGAAAGCCCTTCAATGTAGTCCACATCCGGCTTTTGCATCTGGTCCAGGAATTGCCGGGCGTAGGCCGAGAGCGACTCGACATACTTTCTTTGCCCTTCGGCGAAGATCGTGTCGAATGCGAGCGACGACTTTCCGGACCCGCTCAAGCCGGTGATGACGATCAGCTTGTCGC
>DATEKZ010000744.1:0-10162 GCA_035277185.1 Verrucomicrobiia bacterium | reverse complement strand
CGACAAATCGGCGGTTCAATCGACGGCTTTCGCCGGGGCCATAAAGGAAAAGCGGATTGTTGTGAAGGACCTTCGCCCGGCCCATTATCAGGCGATCAAGCGGCTGGTTGATTTCAAGCAGATCGCCCGCTCAAAACTGCGTTTCGCGCACGATCCGTTATTCGGAGTCGGCGCGGGCTGTTTCGATGAATTGCTTTCCGGCACGAGCTGCAAGGTGACGACACTGAACGCGGCGCACGATCCAACTTTTGGCGGCATCAATCCGGAACCGATTCCAAAGAATTACGGTCCGACTTCCGCGTATTTACGAAAACATCCGCATGACATTTGTCTCGTGACGGATGGCGACGCGGACCGGGTAGGGGGAATGGACGGTCGCGGAAAGCCGCTTTCCACTCATCAGATCATCTGCCTGTTGCTCAGCCATTTTATCATCAACCGGAAGGGCAGGGGACGCGTGATCAAAGCTCTGACGACCACTTCAATGGTGGACAAGATTTGCACGGCACATGGGTTGCCGCTCGTTGAAACCGGCGTCGGCTTCAAGTATATCGCGGCGGAGATGATCAAAGGCGATGTGCTGCTCGGATTCGAAGAGAGCGGGGGCATCGGTTTTCCGGGTCACATTCCCGAACGGGACGGCATTCTCGCCGGGATGATGCTTCTGGAGCTGCTCGCCACCGAAAGAAAGCCCGTCAACCGGCTGATTGCCGAACTCGAAAAAAAGTTCGGTCCGCATCGTTACGCGCGGAGCGACACTCATTTCCCCCTGGAAAAGCGGCCGTCTTTGATGGATTACTGCCGGAACAATCCTCCGGCGGCTCTGCTTGGCTCGTCCGTGTCCAATGTGAAATCCTTCGACGGTGTGAAGTTCATTGCCGCCGACGGCTCGTGGTTGATGCTGCGCGGGTCCGGCACTGAGCCCATTCTCCGGATTTATGCCGAGGCAAAGACCGACGCGGACGCGCAAAGGCTCTTGAAGCTGGGCGTCCGGCTGACCCGCTGCGTCTGAGCTCGGCGTTCTGGATATCGTGGCATCGATCGTGGTTCGCGTCGGGCCGCCTCAGAGTCTTGCACCCGCGCGGATACTCGGCCGCTTCCTTCCCCCTCACCCGGCCCTCTCCCCCCGGGGAGAGGGAGAAGCTCTTGAGCGTTCGCATCGGATAATGAAGTTTCCCCTTTCCTTCACCCCTTGCGCCGGTATCTTTTCGCGGTTACGAAGTAAGCAGGAAGCAGCATGGACGCGGCGCACATACGTAATTTCAGCATCATCGCCCATATCGACCACGGAAAGACCACGCTCTCCGACCGGCTTTTGCATCGCACGGGGACCATTGCATCCCGGGACATGCAAGAGCAGTTGTTGGACTCGATGGATCTCGAACGCGAGCGCGGCATCACGATCAAGGCCCATCCGGTCACCATGCTTTATCAGGCAAAGAACGGGGAGGCGTACGAGCTGAACCTGATCGACACCCCCGGACACGTCGATTTTTCGTATGAGGTTTCGCGGAGTTTGAGCGCCTGCGAAGGAGCGTTGCTCATTATCGATGCGGCCCAGGGCGTGGAAGCCCAGACCGTCGCCAATGTCCATCTGGCGATGAAACAGAACCTGACGATCATTCCGGTCATCAACAAGATTGATCTGCCGCACGCCGACGTCGCGCTGACGAAGACGCAGTTGGAGGACATTCTGGCGATTCCCGCCGATACCGCCCTGTTGGCGAGCGCCAAAGAGGGGATTGGCATCGAAGAAATCCTGGAAGGGATCGTCGCGCGCGTCCCCGCGCCAACGCCAACCGGTGAAAGGTCCCTGCAGGCGCTCGTGTTCGATTCCTATTTCGACACCTACAAAGGCGTCGTCAGCCACGTTCGCGTTTTCAACGGCGAACTGAAGGCGGGCATCCAGGTCAAGCTGTTGCACTCCGGAAAAACGGTCGAGGTAAAGGAGGTTGGCAGTTTTAACCCGAAGCCGTACACGCGCGAGAGGCTGGAAGTTGGAGAAACCGGTTACCTCACCGCAAACATCAAAAGTCCGAAAGACATCAAGATGGGCGACACGTTGACCGACACGCGCCTCCCGTCGCCGGCATTGGCCGGTTTCAAGGAAATCCATCCGATGGTCTTCAGCGGCATCTATCCGATCAACACCGCCGACTACGAGCATCTCAAAGCCAACCTCGCCAAGCTTCAGCTCAATGATTCCGCCTTCATCTACCAGTCGGAGAGCTCGGTTGCCCTCGGCTTCGGCTTCCGTTGCGGCTTCCTCGGTTTGCTGCATTTGGAAATTGTTCAGGAACGATTGCGGCGCGAATACGGTATGGACATTATTGCGACGTATCCGAGCGTCGTTTACCGGGTAAAAATGACCGACGGCACTTTGAAAGAGATCGATAACCCGGCATTTCTTCCAGAACCCAATTACATTGAGATCATCGAAGAGCCCACCGTGAAATCCTTTGTCATCTGCCCGAACGAATACATCGGCGACATGATGGCGTTGATCTCCGAAAAGCGCGGCACGGTCGAACACACGGAAACACTCGACGTGCGCCGGGTGATGTTGACGAGCCGGATTCCGCTCAACGAAATCCTTATCGACTTCCACGACCGTATCAAGAGTATCACCCGCGGATATGGGTCGATGGATTACGAGCATGACGAGTATCAAATCTCCGACATGGTGAAACTGGATATGCTGGTCAATGGCGAGCCCGTCGATGCTTTCTCGTGCATCGTGCACCGCAGCAAAGCGGAGGGCAGGGGACGGGCCCTCGCGGCGAAGCTCAAGGAGGTGATTCCCCGACAACAATTCCAGGTGGCGATTCAGGCGGCCATCGGCGGCAAGGTCGTTGCGCGAGAATCTGTCAGCGCTCTCCGAAAGGATGTCACGGCCAAGTGCTACGGCGGCGATATTTCGCGCAAGCGAAAGCTCCTGGAGAAACAAAAGGAAGGGAAAAAGCGGATGAAATCTGTCGGTTCGGTCCACATTCCGCAGGAAGCCTTCATTGAGGTTCTAAAAGCGTAAATGGGCACGCTCATTCTTCGTTGGTTCCTGTCCCGCACCGTGCGTCAGGCCGTGGACATGTGCAGGCAGGCACGGAAAATCGTCCGGGCCCAGCGCGATTTGCTCTCTTCCTCCGCCATCGACGCCGTTCAGGCCGCGGCTCGGGATCTCGGCGCATCGATTCGGGCAGGGCAGGGGCTGACCGTCCTGCGCGAGCGGATGAATGATCTCGAAAAACTGGCCAACCAACATCTTAAACCCTATCCGAACGCCGGTTGGCGCGAGAACGTCGAGGTCCTGCTGGTGACCGGTGCGGTCGTTCTGGCATTGCGGACGTTCTTCTTTCAACCGATGGCGATTCCGTCCGGCTCTGCACAGCCGACGCTATGGGGAATTACGCACGAAAACCTGAAGGGGAAGCCGAATGCCGAAGTTCCGCATGGGTTGGACAGGATAATGCAGACCTGCTGGTCGGGAATTCATTACTATCACGCGATTGCCGAAGCCGAGGGAGAACTCAAAATTGATCCCCCGGAAAAAGTCTGGCGATTCATTAACCGGCAGACGGTGTGGGTCGGCGGGAAGAATTATACGTTTTGGTTTACGCCGGATGATCTGCCGCGCCGCGCCGGACTGGAAGAAGGCCAGTGGATTCGCAAAGGCGAAGAATTCATGAAGCTCAAAGTCGTCAGCGGCGATCACCTGTTCGTCAACCGGATGACTTACAATTTCCGTCGCCCGCAGCGGGGCGAGATCATCGTCTTTAAATCGGAAGGCGTTCCCAAGCTGATCCAGAACACGCACTACATCAAGCGCGTGGTTGCCTTCGGCGGGGAAAGGGTGCGGATCGGCAACGACCGCCATCTGATTATCAACGGCCAGCGGCTCGATGCCTCGACGCCGTTCTTCGAGAATGTTTACGGCTTTGATCCCGCGGAACCGCCTCGCGCCGACCATTACTCCGGTCACGTCAACAATTATGTGGCCCGGCAATGCGGCCTCGACATCGCGGAAAAGTTCCCCAACGAAAACACCGACTTTGTCGTTCGCCACAACCATCTTCTCGCGCTGGGGGACAACACCATGAACAGTTCCGACGGACGTTATTGGGGCGATTTTCCCCGCGAAAAGGTCGTCGGCAAGGCGGGCTTTGTCTTCTGGCCCTTCAGCACCCGTTTCGGCTGGGGGTATCGGTGATCCTGGAGCAAGTATGATCCTGCGCTGGTTTCTCTCGCGCACCGTCCGCCAGGCGGTGAGTCATTGCCGGCACGTTCGCAAACTCGTCAACGCCCAGCGTGATCTGCTCAGCCCGCAGGCCGTTCAGGCGGTTTGTTCAGCCACTGGAGAGGCCCGAAAGACCATCGGGTCCACCGCCGAAAAAAGCACGTTGCGCCAACAGATGGCTGCGCTGGACAAGGCCGCCAACAAATGGCTCAAACCCTATCCCAATGCCGCCATCCGCGAAAATGCGGAGGTGTTCCTGGTTGCCGCCGCGATTGCCCTGGCCATCCACACGTTCTTCGTCAAGCCATTCAAAATTCCAACGGGTTCCATGCAGCCGACTCTCTTCGGGATCACTTCCGATAATTTGCGGGACCGCCCGGACTCTGAAATCCCGGGCGGCCTGCAGCGCTTTTTCGAAAAATGGATAAAGGGCGTCTCTTATTGCCGCAAGATCGCCCGGGCGGATGGCATGTTCGAAGCCTTTGAACCGCCGAAACTGATCTTCCCGTTCGTTTATCGCCAACGGATCAAGGTGGGCGGCGAATGGTACACGATCTGGTCCTCCGTGGATAAGCTCCCGGAACGGGCAGGGATGCAACCCGGGCATCTCTATCGTCGGGGCGACGATATCATCAAACTCCGCATCCGGAACGGCGACCATCTCTTTGTTGACCGACTGACCTACAACTTCCGACGTCCCCGCCGGGGCGAGATCATCGTGTTCGAAACGGCGGGAATCCGAAGTCCGATTACAGGCCAGCCCGCCATGGATCAGGATCAATTCTACATCAAACGCCTGGTCGCGCTTGGCAATGAAGTTGTATCCATCGGCGACGATCGCCACGTTCGAATCAATGCCGAACGACTGGACGTTTCGACGCCGCATTTCGAGTTCGTCTATTCCTTCAATCCGGCGGAGCCTCCCGGAGATAGTCGTTACTCGGGCCACTTGAATGCGAGGGTTGGGTCTCAATATATCAAGGCCGATCTGGCGCCGCTTTTCCCCGGCGAGAGCGACGCCCGGAAACTCCGTCCGAATCATTACCTGGTCCTTGGAGACAACACACTGAACAGCTACGACGGACGTGCCTGGGGTGATTTTTCCCGCACGAACGTCATTGGCCGATACTGCTTTGTTTACTGGCCCATCAGCACCCGGTTTGGCTGGTCCGCGCGGTAAAGACTAACCCCTTGCTTCTGTCGTGGTGTTTCGCACAATGTTTGTTATGTTCATTGCAAAGACTCGGTTTCTTGGCCCGGAATCGTGGTGAATTCGACGCCCTTGTGAATTCGACGCCCTTTCTAGGTATCAAGCAGCCCGCGATAGACTTTCAGGTACTCGGCACTCGTCCGCTCCCACGAAAAGTCGGCTGACATCGCGTTCTTACGAAAGGTCCGCAAGAGGCCGGGATTCTCGTAAAGGACCAGTGCCTTTCGGATCGCCTTTGCCAATGCCCTGCTCGAATAATCGTAGAACTTGATTCCATTCGCCCGTTCCAAATCCTCCGTCAAATCCTCCGTCGGATCGATCACCGAGTCGTCCAGTCCGCCCGTGGCGCGGACGATCGGAACCGCGCCGTAACGCAGGCCGTACATCTGATTCAGTCCGCACGGCTCGAATCGGGAAGGCATCACGTAAAAATCGCATCCGGCTTCAATACGGTGGGACAGGGCATGGTCGTAGCCAATGCGCGTGGCGACCTTCCCGGGATGCCGTCGCGCGAGATTTTGAAACGCTCTCTCAAGACGCGGATCGCCGCTGCCGAGTTGAACGTATTGCAGGTCGGAGGCGAGCATCTCCTCCATTGCGCCCAACAGGATGTCGCTCCCTTTCTGGTCCACTAAACGGCTGATGTTGCCGAACAAAGGCACGGCGGGGCGCTGCGGCAATCCCAGTTCCTTCTGCAATTCCTCTTTTTCAGCCTCCTTGCCCTGAAGGTTGCGGACGGTGAACGGGTGCTTCAGAAATGGATTCTCGTCGGTTCTCCATTCGGAATAATCGACGCCGTTAAGGATGCCTGTCAGCGCGCCTTGGCGGCGGCGAAGAATTCCGTCCAGGCCGCATCCGAAGGCTTCCGTCAGGATTTCCCGTGCATACCGCGAGCTGACGGTCGTGATGGCGTCGGCGTAAATGATGGCCGCCTTGAGACAATTCAGGCGTCCGTAGAATTCAACGCCGTCCGGATGAAAATAATCCGGCGGAAGACGCGTGAAGTCGTAGGCCTGCCGGGGGAAAACACCCTGATACGCGAGGTTGTGGATCGTCAGGCATGTCCTGGGCGCCGTCCCCCACCCGTCCCGCGATTTGGCATCCAGAATCAGGAGCGGCACCAACCCGACCTGCCAGTCGTGAACGTGGACAATGTCGGGTTGCCACGCGAGGTGACGCGCGAGATGGGCGACACACTTGGAGAAAAAAATGAACCGTTCGGCATTGTCCGGATAATCGGCGCCCTTTTCCTGATACAGGCCGTCGCGAAAAAAGAATTCACGCTGATGGATGAAGTAAACGGTCAGACCGGGTTGCCAATCGCGCTTCCAGACCTCGGCCTGCATCCGGGAGGTCCCCAGAGAGACGTCGATCAACCAATCGGACCGGTTAATGTCCGGAAAGCTCTCAAGGATGCCCTTGTACAGCGGCGTGACCAATCCGACCTGCTGTCCCGATTCGGCAAGGGATTTTGCAAGCGCTCCGACCATATCGGCCAGGCCCCCGGTTTTGGAGTAAGGATGTACTTCGCTGCTCGCGAGCAGGATTTTCATCGTTGCGCTTTGAGGATCGATTAAGCGGGGACGATCCGTTCGGTCTTAATGTAAGGCTGCAATACCACCGGGACGACGATGCTGCCATCCGGCTGCTGGTGCGTTTCAATCACGGCGACGAAAAGCCTGGCCAGCGCCGTGCCGCTGCCATTGAGGATGTGCGGGAACCGGTTTTCGCCGGTTTCCGTTTTGAAGCGCAGATTCATTCGTCGCGCCTGAAAATCCTCACAATTCGAGCAGCTCGACACCTCCAGATAGCTCCCCTGCCCCGGCGCCCAGACTTCAATGTCGTAGGTTCTGGCGCTGGCGAATCCCATATCCCCGGTGCAAAGCAGCACGACGCGGTAATGCAAACCGAGTAATTGCAGCACGCGCTCCGCGTTGCCTGCGAGCTTCTCTAACTCGTCGTAACCCTGCTCCGGCGTCACGATCCTGATCAATTCGACTTTGTCGAACTGATGGATGCGGATCATCCCCCGCGTCCCGACGCCCGCCGCCCCTGCTTCGGCGCGAAAGCAGGGACTGTAGGCGCAGTAATGGATCGGAAGTTGTCTCTCCGCCAGAATCTCATCACGATGAATGTTCGCGACAGGCGCCTCAGCGGTTGGGACGAGATACAGCTTGCCCAGCGTCTGCGAGTCCAGCCCCTCCTGAACCGCGTAGGCCTGGTCCATGAACTTCGGGAACTGCCCGACGCCCACCATGCAATCACGTCCGACGACATAAGGCGGTGAGACCTCAGTGTAGCCGTGTTCGTTGACGTGTAGATCCAGAAGGAATTGAATCAGCGCGCGCTCCAGGCGCGCGCCCCAATTGGTGTAAAGCAGGAAGCCGCTTCCGGATAACCTGGCGCCTCGCGCAAAGTCCACCAGCTTGAGCATCTCGCACAGCTCCACGTGTGATCTCGGTTTGAACGTGAAGCCGGGCTTTTCTCCGTGGACGCGCACCATTGAATTCTCTTCCGATGACTTGCCGATCGGGACTCCGCTGTGGGGAAGGTTTGGCAGGCGCAACAATATCTCGTCACGGGCTTGTTCGGCTTCGCCGACCGCTTTGTCCAACTCGGCGATCTTTTCTCCGATTTGCCGCGTCTCTGCCTTCTTTGCCTCGGCCTCCGTTGCCTTCTTTTGCCCCATCAACGCGCCGATCTCCTTTGAAACCCGGTTTCTCTGCGCCTTCAGCGACTCCACTTCCGCCAGGCATTTCCTGCGTTGTTCGTCCGACGCGAGGAGCTTGTCGATCATCTTCTCGTCCCCTGCCCCGCGCGTGGCCAGCCGCTCCCGCACAAAGTCAGTCTGTTCGCGGATCAGTTTGACGTCGAGCATCGGCGGATTATAGAAACCCGCAGGTGCAGGGCAAGGTGGAACCACCTTGCGCGTGTTGGCGGCTTGCGCTTCTCCACGCTAGCGGGCATAAGGGAGCAACCATGAGTGGAGTGTTTTCGAATCAGATCGCGGGCCGGATTGCTTCCTTGCATTTGCATCCTGTCGATCCCGGCGCGCCATTGACGGCTGTTGAATCCTTTGAAGTCGAGATCGACAAAGGTATTGTCGGCGAGCCGAGATACTTCGGGCGAACCAACCGGACGGGCAAACCAGCCCGGCGCCAGGTGAGTCTCATTGAACGGGAGCTGATCGCCGGGCACGCAACGGCCCTCGGCGTCCGGACGATCCATCCCGGCGCCGTCCGGTCCAACATTGAGACTCTCGGGATCGATCTCGTCGCGCTGATAGGTCATGAAGTGGAACTCGGCGAGGCCGTGCTGTTCTTCTACGAAGCGCGCACCCCTTGTGCGAAAATGGATGCCATCTGCGCGGGACTTCGCGCCCTGATGGAGAACAACCGGCAGGGCGTTCTTGCACAGGTTGTGCGACCGGGCCGGATTCGTGTGAATGATTGGATCAAATTGGCGTCAGACAAAACGTGACCCGGAATCCTTTCCTTGGAGCGTGAAAATCCTCGTCCTGACCAATCTTTATCCGCCGCATCACGCCGCCACGTTCGATCTGCGCTGCCAGTCCGTCGTCGAGGCGTTGCGATTGCGCGGGCACGTGCCGCTCATCGTCACGTCGAACCACGGCCTGAATACCGAGCAACGTGACGGTGAGATTCACCGCCGGCTTCTGCTCAACGGCGCCTTTGGCCATCCGTTGCTCGCTTCCCATCGCGAACTGCAAAGATTGGAGGAACACAACAACCGCGTCCTGCAGGAAGCCATCGACGAGTTCCAGCCGGACCTCGTCCATGTCTGGAGCCTGCGCGGCCTCTCGAAGTCGTTCATTTTTGGACTCCGTAATTCACGTCTCCCGACCGTGTACGACATCGGCGATCATTGGCTTTCAACGGATCTGCGCGACGATCCGTGGCTCAAGTGGTGGAACAGTCCGGGCACCAACCTCGTCCGGAGCAGTCTTGAACTCGCGGGGCAACGCAACCGCCTCGATGCCGTTGCTCCCACAAGAATGATGAAAGGCATCGACCGCATTCCCGAAGTGTACGGTCCCCCCAAGGTGATGGCGGCCGTCCAACCGGATTCCATTTCCGCGTTTCGCTTCGATCGCCTCTATTTCTGCAGCCGGGCGTTGAAGGAGACGACTGAAGAGGCAGGTTTTCGCGTCAGTCACGGCGATGTCATTTATCCCGGCATTCCCACGCACCTGTTCGTTGGCGAAGTGAAACCCGCGTCGGCGCCGGTCAGGAAACTGCTTGTGGTAACGCGGCTGCACGAGCAAAGCGGAGTGATGACCGCGGTCAAGGCCCTGGCCCAGGCGCGGAAAAATAACGTCCAGGCCAGCTTGAGCATTTATGGGCGCGGCGAATCCGACTACATCTCGCAATTACGCTCCTTCGCCTTGCAAAATGCGCTCCCGGTGGAATTCCTGACTGTGTCCAACCAGAACCGCGACCTGGCCGCGATCTACCGCCAGCACGATGGCTTGCTTTACACGTCTGAATGGGAAGAGCCGTTTGCCACGACGCCACTTGAAGCCATGTCTTGCGGCCTGCCGGTGATTGGAGCAAACATCGGCGGGGTCCGTGAACTTCTGCGCCACGGCGAAAACGCACTGACTTACACGGCCGGGGACGCGTTGGAACTCGCCTCCCGGATTCAGGAACTGCAGATGCAACCGGTGTTGCGCTGCCAGATGGCCGAGGCCGCCCAGGCCG
>DATEKZ010000743.1:0-2936 GCA_035277185.1 Verrucomicrobiia bacterium | reverse complement strand
CGTCCTGATGATCGCCGTGGACGACTTGAACCATTGGGTCGGCCATCTGGGCCGCAACAAACAGGTCAAGACGCCGAACATCGACCGGCTCGCCGCCCGCGGCGTCACGTTCACACATGCTTACTGTGCCGCGCCCGTCTGCAATCCGTCGCGCACCGCGTTGTTGTCCGGACTGCGGCCATCGACGAGCGGCGTTTACGACAACCCGACACCGTGGCAGCCGAACGTCCCTCGCGGTTACACGCTCAACGAGCACTTCCGTACCAACGGCTATTTCGTTTGCGGCGCGGGCAAGATTTATCACGGCGGTGGCGGACGACGGGCGGATTGGGACGATTACGGCGCGGGGGGCGGAGGCGATCCAAAACCGCGCGGCACAAACACGGGCGTCGGCGGCATCAAGTTCGCGCCACTGGATTGCCGCGACGAGGAAATGTCCGACTACCGGATCGCCACCTACGGCGTCGAGCAGCTTCAGAAGCGCCGTGACAAACCGTTCTTCCTCGCCATCGGATTCCATAAGCCGCACATGCCCTGGAATGTTCCCCGCAAATACTACGACATGTATCCGCTGGAAAAGATCGAGTTGCCGCCTTATCGCGAAGACGATCTCGACGACGTTCCGCCGGCCGGAGTGAAAATGGCCAAAGCCCTCGGCGATCATGCCGGCATTCTTGAATCCGGTCGCTGGAAAGAGGCGGTGCAGGCCTACCTCGCCGCGATCAGCTTTATGGATGCGCAAGTCGGCCGTGTGCTCGACGCGCTCGATCGGAGCGCATATTCCACGAACACCATCATCTGTTTCTGGGGCGACCACGGCTGGCACCTCGGAGAGAAACATCACTGGCGAAAATTCGCCCTTTGGGAAGAAGCCACGCGCGCGCCGTTCATCTGGGTGGCGCCCGGCATCACCAAACCCGGCCGCTGCGAACGCACGGTGGACTTCATGAGCATCTATCCCACACTCTGCGAGTTGACCGGCCTGACTGTTCCGAAACACATCGAAGGAACAAGTATTCGGAAACTATTGACCGATCCTGCCGCTGAATGGAAGACGCCTGCCCTTACCACGCACGGTTACCAGAACCATGCCGTCCGCAGCGAACGCTGGCGTTACATCCGCTATGCCGACGGCGGCGAGGAACTGTACGACCACACGAAAGACCCGTATGAATGGAGTAATCTCGCGAACGATTCCGAGTTCTCCAAAATCAAGACCGAACTTGGCCAGCACCTCCCCAAAGTCAATAAGGCCGCGCCGCGCCGCGACAAAGCGGCGGGCGCCACGGACAACAACCCATGAACCTCCCCTTCACCGGTCCTGCGGACACCCTCTCCCCCACCGGGGGAGAGGGATGGGGTGAGGGGGCGCGGTTCATGGAGAGCCCTCTTTCGATTTATCGCTTGCATTGGGACCATGAACCGACTTGGACAAGATTGGGTTGCATATGCAACACGAATTTGTCCATGCGCTTTGACCGGTTCATGGGAAGGGGAGTTTCTCACTGCGTCCTCGCGATCCTCTGCAGTCTCCTCGTGGCGTTTGGAGCCGTCTCTGCCGCGGCCGCTTCATCCAAACCCAACATCGTCCTCATCCTCGCCGACGACCTGGGCTGGGCCGACGTGGGCTGGCACGGTTCGGAAATCAAAACACCGCATCTCGAAAAACTGGCCCACGCCGGCGCGCGGCTCGAACAGTTCTACGTGCAACCGGTGTGTTCGCCCACGCGGGCCGCGCTGTTGGCGGGCCGCTACCCGATGCGGCACGGATTGCAGGTGGGCGTGGTCCGGCCCTGGGCGCAATACGGTTTGCCGCTCGAAGAGCGCACGCTGCCGCAGGCGCTCCAGGAAGCCGGCTACACCACCGCCATCGTCGGCAAGTGGCACCTCGGCCATTTCCGCCCCGAATATCTCCCCACCCGCCGCGGCTTCGACCACCAATACGGCCATTACAACGGCGCGCTCGATTACTTCACACACCGACGTGATGGCGGCTTCGACTGGCACCGCGACGACCGCGTTTGTCGCGACGAAGGGTACACGACGCACCTGATCGCGCGCGAAGCGGTGCGGCTCGTTCGCGAGCAGCCGAAGGACAAGCCCTTGTTCCTCTACGTGGCCTTCAACGCGGTCCACGCCCCTCACCAGGTGCCGGAGGAATACAAGCAGCCTTATCAGCGCCTCCCGGAACCTCGCCGCACCTACGCCGGAATGCTCGCGGCCATGGACGAAGCCATCGGACAAATCGTTGCCGCCATCGACGATCGGGGCCTGCGTTCAAACACTTTGTTCCTCTTTTCGAGCGACAACGGCGGCCCGCAGCCCGGCAAAGTCACCAGCAACGGTTCGCTCCGCGCCGGCAAAGGCACGCTTTACGAAGGCGGTCTTCGCGTGCCGGCCTTTGCCACCTGGTCCGGCAAGATCAACCCCGGCACGGTGGTCAATCAACCGCTCCACATTGCGGATTGGTATCCAACATTGTTGAAGCTCGCCGGAGCGCCCTCGAAACAGAAACTGCCGCTGGATGGCCGCGACATGTGGGCCACGATCACCCGCGGCGCGCCCGCGCCGCACGATGCCATTCTGTTAAATGCCACCCCCGCAAAAGGCGCCATCCGCGTCGGCGACTGGAAACTGATTCTGAACGGCGCCGCGCCGGAGGCCGACGAGGACACGGCCGGCGCTGCTGCGAGAGGACGCGACAGGGTGGAGCTGTTCAACCTCGCTCAAGATCCGGACGAAAAGACCAACCTTGCCGAAGAGCATCCGGACCGGGTGAAAACATTGCGCGCCCGGTACGCCGCGTTTGCGAACGAGGCCGTCCCGCCGAAGTCCCGTCCCAAACAGAAAAACTTCAAGGCGCCTGCCGTGTGGGGGGAGGCACAATGAATCTCCGTTCTCTCTATGAACGTGGTAGCAGCCGACGTAAGGAGGCT
>DATEKZ010000742.1:0-3358 GCA_035277185.1 Verrucomicrobiia bacterium | reverse complement strand
TTTCGTCGTCGTTGATTTTCAACGCGTCGATCTTCGCGTGTCGCGCGGCCGTCTTGTGCGGTTTGCGCGCCTCCCCGAGCCAATCGTCCAGGTGTTTCTTCGCCGTCTCGAATTCTCCCTTCCATTTCGCATCCGCCTCGCGACAACGCCGGACTTCCTCAAGCGGGGCGAGCGGCACTTCGGCTCGCTCGCCGCCATTGAACGCGCTTTGAATCCGGTAATAGTCCCGTCGCGGCACCGGATCGTACTTGTGATCGTGACAGCGGGCGCAACCCAAAGTCAGGCCCATCATCGCAACGCCCGTCGTGGCGATCATGTCATCGAGCTCGTTGAAGCGCTCGCGAGTTCTCTCTTCCTCCATCAGGTTGTCCGGGAGGGCCACGTGCGTTCCCGCAACGATGAATCCCGTCGCGGCGATCGCCTGGGGATTGTCCGGCTCCAGTTCGTCGCCGGCGAGCTGCCAGCGCACGAACGTGTCAAAGGCCAGGTCGTCGTTCAGGCTGCGAATGACGAAGTCGCGATAGTGATATGCCGTGGGCCGATCCGCGTCGCTTTCCGAACCGTTGCTGTCGGCGTAACGTACCACATCGAGCCAGTGACGCGCCCAGCGCTCGCCGTACTGCGGGCTGGCCAGCAATTGATCGACGAGGGATTCGACGGCTGATTTCGAGTCGCGCGCGTGCGCCTGAACGAAGGTCTCGACCTGCTCCGGCGTGGGCGGCAGGCCGATGAGATCGAAATAGATTCGGCGCACCAGTTTTTGCGCGTCGGCGGGCGGCGAGAGCGAGAGTTTTTTCTCGGCCAGCCGGGCGATGACAAAACGGTCCACCGGCGTGCGTGCGGGCGCGCTTTTTTTGACGGCGGGCAGCGGAGGGCTTTTGAGGGGAAGATAAGACCAATGCTTGCGGTCTTCGTCCGTGACAATCATTTCCGAACGCGCCGCGATGCCTGTGGATGCGGCCCCTTCCGGCCATTTCGCGCCGGCATCGATCCAACGTTGCAACAGGTTGATCTGCGCGGCGGACAACGGTTCGCCTTTGGAGGGCATCCGCTCGGCGTCATCCTTCGATGAAACCAGTTTGATCAGGCGGCTTTGTTTGGCGTGGCCCGGCACGATGGCCTTTTCGCCGGACTCACCCGCTTTGAACGCTCCTTCTCTGGTATCGAAGCGCAGACCGCCCTTTTGCTTTTCCGGTCCGTGACATTTGAAGCAATGCTTTTCCAGCATCGGACGCACCTCGCGCGAGAAATCAGGCGCGGGCGCGGCGGACGCGGTGAAAACAGCGACAAGTGCGGCGATCGCGATGGCGCATCTGTTTCTGGCGGCAGGCACGATACTACTTAATGCCCATCTCGACGTTGAAAGCAAGCGCGGGGGAGTAACGACCTCGTGACTTTGAGAGCGCAGCGTCGAAAGCGCCAGAGGGCTGGCGCACTCCAGGACGCTTCGCGCACGCCGGGAGTCGCGGGAATTTCGCGCCAACGTCCGGGACTGCGGCGGTCCTCCGCCGCTTTTCGCTTCGTTTCAACGTTCAATCAATCGCGAGGTTTCTTCCACCGATAGTAGAAATAAATCGGCGTTCCACCCAGCACGAGGGCGGCGCCGAGGGCGCAATTCAGCAGGGCCGGTTCTCCGGCGGCCAAGGCCCGGCGATAGGCCATCACGTCGTTGCACAGGGTCAGGACCAGGTAGATCAGCCCGAAGCCAACGAACAGCACCGGCACCAGCGGGTACCACGGCACTTTGAACGGCCGCGGCGCATCCGGTTCGCGTCGTCGCAGCACCACCACGGCCCACGCATTCGCGGCGTAGAAAAACCAACTGACGAAAATCAGCGTGTCAGTCAGCGTGTCGAACGTACCGCTGAACAACAGTGCGATGCTCCAGACCGCCTGGACCACCAGCGACGCGCCCGGCGTGCGGAATTGCGGATGGGCCCGGCCCAGCGCCGCGGGGAACATTCCGCCTCCGCCCATCGAAAAATAAACTCGCGCGCTCGTGAGAATGACGGCATTGGCTGCGCCGAAAGTGGAGAGCATCACGGCCACGGCGATCCAGCGGCCGCCGCCCGCGAAACAGTGTTCCGCCACATCGGCTGCCACGAGTTTAGATCGCGCCATCTCGTCGATCGGCAGCACGAAGGCGTAAATGGCGCTCATCAACAGGTAGAGGCCGGTGACCAGCAGGATTCCGAGGATCAGGCTGCGCGGGAGATCGCGCTGCGGCGATTTCAGTTCGCCGCCGATGTAGGTGATTTTATGCCAGCCGTCATAGGCCCAGAATGCTCCTTGCAAGGCGGCCGCCATCGCCGCCCACCACGCCAGCCCGGACGGACGGATGACGGCGCTGTCCGTGGTCAGATTCGTGAATTGGCCGACGCCCGGCAGTACGAGCACGGCGGCCGCCAATGCGAGCATGGCGGCCATTTTGGCGATGGAAAAAACATTCTGCACCACGCCGCCGAAGCGCACGCCCACATAGTTCACGACGGTCAACACCAGGATCACCACGGCGGCGAGGCCCTTCACTCCGAGATCCTTGAACGGCACGATGTCGCCGAGGAGCGGCAGGTGGAAGGTCAGTTTCGCCAGCGGCTCCGCCGCTTCCGGCAGGCGCACGATCTGCGTGGCGTATTCGGCGAACACATACGCCAGCGCGGCAATGGAACCCGATTGGATCACCGCGAACAAGGCCCAGCCGTAGAGGAACGCGACGAAGGGACCATACGCGCGCTGGAGAAACACGTATTGACCTCCGGTCTGGGGCATCATCGCGGCCAACTCGGCGTTGCTCAATGTGCCGAGCAAGGAGATGACGCCGGCCAGCAGCCACACGCCCAGCAACACTTCGGGCGAACCGACCTGAGCAGCCATCACACCCGGCTTGCGGAAAATCCCCGAACCGATAACGCCGCCGGCCACCAACATCGTCGCGCTGAAAATCCCGAGGGCGGGGATCAACCTGGAGTGGTCTGGCCGGGCGTTGGACTCTTCGCTCATCGGGGACGCGCTTGTCGTGCAGCTCTAAAGCTGTATTGATTCAGTTCAAAGGAGCGCAAATTTCTTGACCACGGATGGACACAGATGGACACGGATTCTTTGGCATCTATCCGTGTTTATCCGTGGTTGATTGCCTTGGGGTTGCGGCCCGCCGCGCTGTGTCCATCTGTAGAGCCAATCGGATGAGCGAAGACGACGATCGGTTTTCTTTTTGATCGGCGTTTTCACTCGGCGGGCGCTTGTCGCTTCGGCGTTTGTTTCCGCCTTTCGGGCATTGGGGCGTTCACTTCTTTGCGCCACGCTTCGAGTTTTGCGTGAAGGTCGCGGGCCAGGTCGGGGTTCTCTTTGGCCAGGTCAT
>DATEKZ010000741.1:0-2151 GCA_035277185.1 Verrucomicrobiia bacterium | reverse complement strand
CGGCATTTCAACCAAACGCTTCGCGGCCCGAGAAACCAACCACAACAAGCTCAACGAGAACCTCGGCCTGCCGGAGGATCCGCCGACGAAGGCGTTGTTCGAGTTTGTGGGTGAGGCGTTGAAGAAGTAGGGCGGCGGCTCCGCCAATCCCAAAGGGATTGTTTGCAGGTTTGTTGCACTGGCCTCGCCGAAGTAGTCTCCTGCCACCATAACCCAATTCGAATGCAACCGCTCAAAACCAGCAACGCCACTGCCTCTTTTAATTTATGAAACAATTCGCCACTCTTCTCGCCATCCTGTCACTGGCGCTGGTCGGTTGCACGACATCCGGGGACAGGGATTCCAGCGCAAGCCCCACGCGTCCGTACCTGGGGAAGCTCCACGTCATCCCCGGCGCGATCGAGCTCGAGGATTTCGACGACGGCGACGAAGGCGCGGCCTATCACGACCTGGATCCCGAAAACCAGGAGACGAAGGAACCGCCGTATCGGAAGACGGGCGTTGACCTCGAGTGGCGCGAGGCGGCGAGCGGCAAATTCAACGTGGGATGGACCCGGCCTGGCGAGTGGCTCCTCTACACGGTCGATGTCAAGGAGGCGGGCACCTACCGCATCGACATGCACGTCGCCTGCAAGGACACGGGGGGCACATTTCACCTCGAGTTCAACGGCGTTGATCGGTCCGGCCCGATCACCGTTCCCGACACCGGTGGCTGGGAGCACCTCAAGCCGTTCTCGCATCAGGGCGTGAAGTTGGTCGCTGGCCGGCAGGTGATGAAAGTGGTGATGGCCACCGGAGGCAAATCGGGCTCCATCGGCGACATCGATTACTTCAAGTTCGTGAAGCAGTGAAGCCTGCGGCCAACCCGCGTAAAACTACCCGGACGGCCTACTCCTCGTTCTCGTCGTCGTCCTCGTTCTCGAAATCCCGCGAACAACCGAGGACGAAGCAATCCAGCGCGTTTTCCACGCATCTTCTTCACGGCGCTTTCATCCTTGCGGCAGTTGAAGCGGCGTGAACGCGCGCCCCGGACCGCGGGTCTGTGACCCGCAGCACATCGGCACACCGTGACGCGTATGAAATTATCAAGCGCCTTCCGCGGATGCGAAGTTGCTGCGACTCGCAGAGTCGCGCTCCACTCAGTCGGCGTGGTAGCCGCGCCACGTCCACACGAGTGTGTCCGCCAGTGTTTGCTCGAAAACTTTGCGGTCGCAGTGGCCCGTGGCAAGGCTGAAGACGTAACGGTGGTTGTAACCTTTGGCCGCCAGCGCCGCCGCGGTGCGTTCGCCGGCCATCACCCAGTTGTGATAGGTTTCCTCCGCATCTTTCGAGCGAAGGTCGTTTTCGGACACGTGCGTGAAGATGCGCAGTGGTTTCTTTTCACTCTTTTCAATGAGTTTCATGCTCGAGTGATATTCCCACGCGCCCAGCGGATATTTCGCTTCCTCGACCGCGTCGTCATCCTGTTGATCGACAAAGGTTCCGGAATAGGCGATCAAACGACGGAACAAATCGGGCCGAAACCAGCCCATCGACAACGCGGCCGCGCCGCCCGAACTGCAGCCCATGACCGCTCTGCCCCAGGGATTTTCGGTGAGGGCAATTTTGGGGTAGGCGGCTTTGATCTCGGCGTCGTTCAGGACCGCCGACAACACTTCGTCGTGGATGAACCGGGCCAGGCGATCGGACATCGTGTCGTATTCGAGACCGCGCTCGCTGTTCTTGCCGTCGTTGCCGCCGTTTTGAACGGCGATCGCGATGAACGCAGGCAACTTGCGATTCGGATCCTTGGAAATGGTCAGGTTGTCGAGTGCGTTGCGCACCAGGTTGAGCTGACCGGGTCCGTCGTGAATGACGAGAATCGCCGCCTGGGTGCCATCCACGTAAGAGGCAGGCACGTAAACAGAAATCTTTCTCTCTTTTCGCACCGCCTTCTTATCCGGCTGGAGTGTAGAATCGTCGCCACGGAAGATTTTGCTGTCCGCCAGAAGCATCGTGAACTCGAAAGACTTCCCTTTGGGATTGCCCCGGTCCGTTAGATCGGGATCGATCTTGTACTCAGGACCGATCGTAAATTTACCGTTGCCTTCAGCGCCGGGATTCTCGGTGTACGACTCGGCCGCCGTTGCTGCACTGGCGAGCCGGCCGATG
>DATEKZ010000740.1:0-2699 GCA_035277185.1 Verrucomicrobiia bacterium | reverse complement strand
ACGGCAAGAAAACCGCCCGCCTTGGCCAGTGTTTCTGCGTATTCGGCGGAGGGAACGGAGTCGGCCACGATGCCGGCGCCCGCGTGGAAGCAGGCCACGCGTTCCTTGCAAATCGCCGCGCGAATGAGGATGCTCAATTGACTTTCCCGATTGAAGCCGAGATATCCGAGCGCACCCGTGTAGGGACCGCGAGTGACCGGCTCCAATTCATCGATGATCTCCATTGCACGAATTTTCGGCGCACCGGTGATGCTGCCGCCCGGAAAGCACGACCCAAACGCTGCGAAATGCGTCATTTCGGGCCTCAACCGGCCCTCCACGGTGGAGACGAGATGTTGCACCTGCGGGTAGCGTTCGAGCCGGACAAGCTCAGGCACCTGTACCGAACCGTATTCACAAACTTTGCCAAGGTCATTGCGGAGCAGATCGGTAATCATCACCAGCTCGGCCATTTCTTTCGCGCTGGTCTGAAGCTCGTAGGTCAGTTGCGCGTCACGTGTCGGATCGGACGAGCGTGGTCGTGTCCCTTTGATCGGCCGCGTCTGGATATGCGGCCCGCTCAGACGCAGGAACATTTCCGGCGACGACGAGGCGAGTTGAAAATCGCCACAGTCGAGATACGCGGAATAGGGAGCGGGGGAGACCTCCGCAAGGCGCTTGAAAAGTTCCCAGCCGGACAGGGAATACGATACCCTCAGGCGCTGCGCAAGGTTGACCTGATAAATATCGCCGGCGCGAATGTAACGTTGGGCTTGCTCGACGGCGGCGATGTAGGCGTCGCGGGAAAAATTGGAGGTCACGCCGGGCCTGTGATGCGGAACGCGGGACGCGCGGGGCGTCGCTTCAGCGGGCCGGGATTCCAATTGCTGCCTCCAAAAAGCGGACTTCCGGTCCGCCTGCTTTTCGCAGCGGGAGCCATCCACTCCCAGACCGGTTGAGACGATCCACGTTTTTCCGAGCCGGTGATCGAAAACGACAAGACTGTCGTAGAATCCGACGTGGCAGTCCGGCAGTTCCAGGTCGTTGACCGCGCGTCGGGTCAGCTTCGCCTCAACGAAGTTCTTCAGATCGTAACCCCAATAGCCGAAACAGCCGCCGAACGGAAACGGCAGGTCCACCTCATCGAGCAGTTCGTAGCGCGCCATCAAAGCGTCGAGCGCGTGCCACGGGTTGCCGAATTGAATGCGGACGCAATCAGCGGCGCTCAGTTCACATCGCGAACCGACGGAGCGGAAGGTAAGAAACGGGTATGCGGCAACGAAGGAGTACCGCGCGTGCGGCGAATCGAACAGGGCGCTACGCAGCAGTACTGTGCCCGGCTCGCCCTGAACCTGCTCCACGAGCGATTCGGGCGTGTGCAAGGTCGTGACTTCCTGAATCAAAGGTCGCATTCCGAAAAGCGCGCGTGCCGACCGGCCTGGTTGGGATGTGCATTCGAACACACAGGCAACCTGGTCATTCGGGCGGGCTCTTGCGTGTCATTCGCCACAACAGCCAGATCGATTCATCGAACAGCGCGGCTTTGCTGGCGTACGCCGCCCCGGCAGGCGTGTTGTCGCGCAAGGCGGCCGCGCCGCGATTGACCAACGCCTGAGGCGCCTGCTGCGCCAGCATTTGCACCAGCAGACCCATTTTTTGCGCCAGGTTCAGCTCCGGACGGTCGAACACGTGCTTGAAAAGAAAACTCTCGGCCTCGATTTGAAAACGCGCCGCGCCCCGGGCCAGGAAAATGTCCATCACGATCTTGGCGTCGTCTTCCACCTTGTGTCGGACGTCGGTGACCGTCTTCGCGTGAAATCCGCGCACCGGGCCAAAACTCTGGACGACCTCTTCCGTGCGCGTCTTGCTCACCCCAAAGTGGCGGACCGCGCCGGCTGAAATGAGAGAGAGGTGCTGCCAATCGACCGGCACGGCGCGGCCCAGGGGATCGTAAACGGCCAGCGCTTGCGGTTGAGCTTCGAGCCGCCGCACGAACTTGGCGTCCGGAAGCCGGGGCAGTTGGGCGGCCTCGACGACTTCCGTCGGGACGCCTTCGGAGCGCAAGGCGCCCTGGAGAGTCGCAGCGTCATTGCGGGAAAGATTTTTCACCACGAGGCCGCAGGCTTCGTTGGCGATTCGAGTGGCATCTGCTTCGGTGAAGGTTTTCACCTGCTTGAAAGCGCGCTTGAGTTGGTCGGCGGTGGGCGCCGCATCGAGTTGTACGAGGGTGTACGTCATAGGGCCGTTATGGCTTTGCTTTGACTATCGGAGAATCAGCGCCGGCGTGCCTTATAGTTTCAGCGCTTTGGTCAACGACGCGTCCGATTTCAGCGGACTGACCAGCGCAAGGTTCAACCGTTCGCTGCGGAAGAAATCGCGCGCGACCGAGCGAATGGCCGCCGGCGTGACTTCGCTCAAGCGCCGTTTGATTTCCGACGGCGACAGGATTTTGCCGTAGCCGAGCCATTGTTCGCCCAGCCACATCATCTGGTTCTCGGTGCTTTCGAGGCCAAGGTCGATCTGGCCCAGCACGTAATCGCGGGATCGGCGGAATTCGCCGGCGAGCGGCGGCGCGTCGGTCAGCCGGCGAAGCTCGCGCAGGATGAGCTTGAGCGCCTTCGGGAGATTGTCCGTGTCCAGTCCGGCGGAAATCACCAGATCACCGGTGTCATCGAAGAAGCTGAGCGAACTGTAAATGTTGTAGGCCAGACCGCGATCCT
>DATEKZ010000739.1:0-11646 GCA_035277185.1 Verrucomicrobiia bacterium | reverse complement strand
CAGGGCGATCTCAAAAGCCTTCTTGTAGTTCCCTTGGGAGGTTTCCACCGCGACCCCTCCGTACTGAACCGCCTTGTGTTTGGCTCCCTCGACAACGGCGACTGTCACCGAGACCGCCGCCGTGAATGGGTCGCGACCGGCTTCCCCGGCGGCATCGGCCATTCCCATCCCGAAACCCTTGAACAATCCGACGAGGTCAGTTCCGCTGGGGTCGGAGTTTCCTAATGGAGAATTGGCGCAATAGGCATAGAGATTCAGCCTTTGAGGTTCCTGCAGCCAGCTTGACTTGAGTGCACCGGCCAGTGGATCGACGCGGAGGAAGCGGCCCAGAATCGGAGATTGGAAGCGCGCCTCCAAACAGTTGAGACCGCTTTCACGATCATACTCTTTCTGCGCAAACTGGTAAGGGTCACTGACCTTGAACGAGGTCTGCTTGTGGCGTGGAAAACCAAACGGATAAAAGCATGTCTCTTCAACCGCGACGCCATTGGCGTCGGTAATCACCGCCGATGAACCGAGGTGATCCTGATGATAGTACCGAATGCCGAGCGTTGGGTCCGGTAGTGCGAGCGCCGCTTCGTTATCGACATGCACGAAGAGACCTTCGCCAGGAGCGAGGGATTCAGGCAGGTCGGACAGGCCGAAAAGGGCGTCGGAGAGACGCGCCTCCCAGCGCTGCGTTGCGCCATCGAAGCGCCAAAGCGCGGCGTTGGTCGGCGCGAACGACTCGAGGCTGAGCGGTTCCAAAAGCGCACCAGGATGGAACACGCCGCCAGCGGGAATCTGCGAAGGGCCAACGTTTCCTTCATACACACCACGGAAGGCCACGGTCGCATTCGTCGTCGCGCCGATCCAGAGCACGGTACCTGCTGAAACCGTTTCGCTCGAGGCAACCTCTTTGAAGCCACGCTCGATGGGATCCCAGCGGAAGACAGCGGCTAACACACCGCTGGCGGCCAGTTGTGCGCGTGCGTTGGCGGCGGTGACCGCGAGCGAGCAAAGGTTCCAGCCACTCCACAGGCGAAGCCGTTGCAATCGTTGATTGAAGGAGAGGGTTCCAGTGACACGGGCGACCCGCGTGTTCGCGCACCAGACGTGTTTGGTGGCGACGGCATTTTGCCGCACCTCGAAGTATCGATTGACATAGACGGTCGTGTCGGTTTGACCGCTCGTTTTGGCGATGACTTTCTTGATAATGCGCGCGTCCCGGTGATCGTAGCCGTACCCAGCCCGTCCCTCGTCGTTTTCCACCCGCGCGAGGCGATCGTCGAAATCCCAGGCGGTTTTCAGACCGTCGATCTCCAGCATGTTGCCATTGGCATCGTAGTTGTAATTTCGGCTTTCGGATTTCGGATTTCGGATTTGAGTCAGGGCATGCGGGCCGGGCGGATCATTCGGTTGGCGCCCGAGACGACCGGTCGATCCAGCCGCGCCGCCATAGGCCATCGCGCCAAGGTCAGTGACGGACAGACCCTGGGCGAAGTGAGGAATGTTCGAGGTCTGAGCGAGCATATTGCCGATCCGGTCGTACCGGTACTGGATCTCGCCGTCGTTGCGAAGCGGGGTGCCGGGGACATTGAATGAATACCGGACGGCCGTCATCCGATAGAGGTCGTCGTAATCGACTGTTTGATTGTTGCGGCGCGGGCTGCCATCCAGGATTGAAGAGTTGGGACGCAAGTCGCCGATCGACCGAACGTTGGACGCCGGGTCAAATTCATACAGGAAGGCAACGTGCTCGAGGCCCCGTTGGGGTTGTCGCGTCCGAATCTGGTTGAGGCGCAGATTCGTGTCATAAGCGCTGGTGGTTTGCACTCCGTTCCCGTATTCGACCAGCGTGAGTTGTCCGGCCGGTGAATAGAGCATGTTGGAGATGATGCTGCCATTTGGGCCGCCAGTAATCCGTTTGCCCAGGCTGCGTTCGTTGTATTCGTACTGGACGAAGTCATCATCGGGATACAGCACCGTGGTCAAACGATTCAGAGAGTCGGAAGCGTAACCGGTCCGGTAGGAGACGAGCCCGCCATGCAATGGGTCGATCACTCGCTTCACCACGTTTGTAGTCCGCTCACGTGTGTCGTAACTGTAATGCTCTTCGCCAGTCAGGTCCCAGACGTAGCTCAGCATTCCAACTGTATTCCGACCGGTCGTGGTCGTGCCATTGCCGATGTCCAGACCCGCGACTGGAGTATCGTAGAAACAGGCGACGTCGGGTCGATTGAGAGGAGTGATCGGCTGGGACGGATCAAATCCAGGAAGCCGCGCGTTGTCGTCATGGTAATCCTCGCTCAACAGGCGGTTTGCCCCGTCATAGGTGTAGGTGATCTTCTGTGCTTTCGCGTCGGTGGTTTCGATCAGATTCGAAGCGTCATCATACACATAGCGCATGAGGCCTCGGTCCGGGTCGTTCATGAAAATCTTGCGCGTCAGACCGTCATAGCTCATCGACTTGACGTTGCCCTGCGAATCAGTAATCCGAGTCAACTGGTCGTTCAGGTCATACTCATAACGGGTTGTCCACGTGTTCGGTGTGCTGGCACGGGTTCCGTCGTCATTGATCCGCACGATTTCGTCCACGCGTACCAGGCGCCCCAATCCATCCTCGAAGTGGGACATGGACGCGCCGAAGTGGGGTGAGCCGGGGTCGCTTTGGTTTGCATCGTAAGATCGGGTCACCAGAGGTTCGTAAACGGTTGTTTCCACGCTGCCGTCGGGATTAATACTCCGGACTTCCCGTTGGGTAGCATCATAGCGCGTAGCCGTTTTGTGGGCCGCCTCCAGGCCCACACTCACGAGTGCGCCTTCCTGATGAAACAGGCCTTTCCATCCAGGCGCCTCAATGTTCTCATAGTTCAGCAGCGCCTCCGAACCGCCGGCAGCGACCGAAAAGAATGGATTAAGAACCCATGAGGCGGTCCGGCGGGCGTTGAAGGTCGTTGCGCCACTGACAACGACAGATGGGGCAGGATTGGTTCCCTGGGGTTCCGCCTCCTTTTTAGCCATCAGCGTGCGTCCCATACCGTCAATGAACTCGCGGGAGATCATGTAATGATCGAGCTTGCTCGAGCGCGAACCCGGCGGCCGATCGAGTAAACGCATCTCGGTATAGTTGACGACTCCGAGCGCCCCAAACGGAACACCCAGGGCGTAGCTGTATTCCGAGGTCGGATACTCAGTTGTGTCCCCGGGCTGGATGATCGCGGTCAGGCGAGCGAACGGGTCGTAAGTGTAGGAAATCGTATTCGTGTTGAAGTCCGTTCCTGTGATCAGGGTGCCAAAGGCTTCGTCGTGGATAGCCCGGAAGACCAATGGATCTTTTCCTCCTCCCACATGGATGGTTTCCCTGATCGCATAGGTGTGAAAACGGTCATCGTAGGTGACGGTGCGCGCGTGCCCTTTGCCCAAATCGACAACGCCGTTCGGCGCGACAGCCAGCGGATCCAGGACCACGACCGCATTGCCGTAGGCGTCGTACTGGTGCCGGCTGCTCTGGATATATCCAGTCGGATTGGATGGCTCAATCCACTCTCGGTGCAGGGTGAGGTTTCCCTTGCCAACCACGCCGAAGTTCGCGCCGGAAAATGTCTCGTCATCGTAAAAATAGTCGGTGCGGGATATGACCACGCCCGCAAGGCTTTTGGTCTCCCGGCGTTTGGGATATCGCAGATTCCAACTCGTCTCATTGGTCACGTACTCTGCGGTGACGATCCGCTCGTCATTGAAGGCGGCGCGGTCCCCGCCCTCGACGATGCCGTAATCCACAGAGCGGGTCTGGTTGCCGTAAACATCGTAGTCTGCTTCCGATTCCAGCCGTCGCTCTGCGCCTTGACCAAGCTCTTTCACGATTGTGGCCGTCACGGTGGGATGGACAAACTGGACAGGGACCCCGTTTGTGCCTGTGCGGAGTACTCGCGGTGGGATTGTCCACGTGGTGACTTGATCGGTGAACTGCTTGCCGTCCTCCTGTTCGACCGTAAGCCGGAGCAATTTGCCTTTCATCACTTCGTATTGGCTGCCGGTATCGAAATAGGAACGGGTCACCAGCGTGGGAGCCGTGGCGTCGCCGACCTCAATTTGCTCGACCCGCGCGAAACCCCGAAATTGCTTCTCAGTCCGGTCGTAGTAGCCGTCATGGTAGCGGAATTGTGTGACGTAAGCGTGCCCAAGCGAGTCCAGATTGGTGACTGCGGATACGACTGGCACCGGAAAGGGCATGAGGTTCGGCCACGGTTGGCCTGCGGCCGCGTCCTGCAAGGCAATGATCGTGGAAGGTTGGTAGTCGATGAGTGTGACGCGTCCCAGGCCGTTGGAGATGGTGCGGAGACTGTTCGGAGAAATGCCGCAGTTGATCAACTCCCCCAGGTCAACCGTTTGCAGACGCGGTTCGGAAGTGCTGTCGGCATAGACCAGGTCAGTCGTCCCGTTGCCGTTCAAGTCCGCCCATCGCACGGCGGCGGCCTGACTTGTGACCGTGGGCATGCCCGTGATTTCGCGGCGAGCACTAAGCGTGTAGGTCCCGAGGTTAATCCAATACCAGAGCAATCCCGGCCCCGCCCGTTCCAGCACCAGGTCCGCCAAACCGTCCCCGGTCAGATCAGTCAGTTTCGCTCGAGTAATCTGTTCACCGGTCAGCGTCGCGTCCGGTAGTTCGAGCGAAATCGGATCCGCGAACCGGCCGTAGCCCAGTCCGGCCATGGCCTCGACCCGGCTGGGAAAGACACGCACCAAATCGGGCACTCGGTCGCCGTTGAAGTCTGCGATCTGAACTCCCGGCTGACTGAACTCGAACCCATTCGGCTGGCTGACCGTAATCGGAGTCGAGTATTGCTGGTCACCAAGGTTCAGCCAGATGCGGTAATCCACGCCAGCGCCGGAGTCGATGCTCTGCACCACGTCAATCCGCTTGTCGAAGTCCATGTCGGCGGTCTTGACCTCCGGGCTTCCGAAGGGCGCGGGTGGAACCACATCGGCAGCGGCCATTTGCTGCCGCGCAGCCCAATTCAAGCCGCCCTCGTTGCGAAAAAAGAATACATCCTGCACGGCGGACTTGAAAACCAGATCGGCCAACCCGTCTCCGTTCATGTCCGCCAGGTGAGCGACTTCGGAGCCGGACTGCAGATTCACATTCCAGGCACGCTCGTCGCCCCCAATCTCAACGGCGTCGGACCAACCTACCGCTTTTGCACCGCCGGCCGGGCTGATGCCTCTATTCAGGAATCCCTGGTGCGCGCCGCCGCCCGGAAAGGTTCTTAAAACGTCGGGCAGGCCGTCGCCGTTCAAGTCCGCGAGGTCCACTGAATCGTTATCCATCACTGACAAAGGCTCGTTGGTTCCGCCTAGAACATTATCCAAAGCCGAGAGAGTTTGTGGCGGGTTGCAGATCGCGTAACCGAAGGTTGCGGCGGGAAAGCGGCTCACGCCGTCCGCGCCGATCATCTGCACCGACGAAACCAAAGACCAGTGCGTCTCCGGCCCGGCGTAGTCCAGGTAGCTCAATTCATAGCGCCGGTTGAGATGATCGGGCTGGCCGTCCCCGTTGAAATCCCCAGGCTGATGGCCGGAGAGTGAGGGACCCTGGGTGCCGACCACGATCGATTTCAATCGCTTGCCGGTACGGACGACAAATCCGGCGCGACAGTCTTCGAACCAGTCAGGCCGGTCTTCGTACTCAAAGACCACAAAGTGAAAGTTCTGCCACGGCGGTGAACCCGGCCCGTAAACGATCTGACGGAGGAATCGTTGGCGCTGGTTTTCCGGTCCGGGAAAAGACTCGTAGGAGTAAGTAATGGTATTACCGCGTGTATCGGTTTCCTTTTCCAACAGCCAGCAGAACACGCGCGTGGGCGAACTGTTTGTGTCTTCGATACGGCCATTGGAGCTGAGTCCGAACTCCAGCCGGGTGCCATCGGGCAGGGTCCCTTCCCAATGGTCTCCTGCCGGGCGATAGCGGATGAACGCGCCTTCGTTCTTGCAGAAGAAGAAGCCGTTGGTCTGAGGCACCAACTCTTCCTTCATCTCGTTGATGAAGACGTCCGAGCGGTCCACGCCAAGGTTCAGGTTTTCGCCGTAGAGCGGAATCCCTTTGTCGGTGCGGCGCTGGACGTACGAGAGCGGCAGGTTCCAGCCGAACCCGAGCGGTCCGTTCCCCGAGCCCCCTTCGTAGCGCAACGCCGGCGCCGGTGTCTGACCGGCTGTGCCCGGGGGAACGTTGAGGCCGATGCCGTATTTGGCAGTGCCGGTGTTAAGGGTGGGCTGGAAAGATTCACCCAGACCTTCGATCGAGCCCGGCCCTTTGGGCAGAGAGATGGAGGTGGGCGAAACGCCGTTCTTGTCCGCTGCAACAAGTGGGAAAGAGGCCAGGCTCACGGCGAGAACGCAAATCCGAAATCCGAAGTCCGAAATCCGAAAGAAACCTGAAATCCGAAGCCCGAAAGCAGCGACGACCAATGGAATCTTGCGGATCGTTCGGAATTCGAGCTTCGGATTTCCTTCGGTTTTCGGTTTTCGGTTTTCGGATTTCTCCGTGTTCATCGGCATGTGTGTTAGACACGGCGCCAACTGCCATCCACTGTCCGATCTCAATTCCCCGAATAGGCGTAGGTCTGGAAGAATATCTTGATGTCCGTGACCCCGTTGCCGTCGCGTGTGCCATCAAGCCGCATCGCGCCGTTGATGAACCGCTGGATGCCTTCGTTGCGGTCGTTGTGCAACGTCCCGCCGGGAATGATGAGCAGCCAGCGTGTGTTCCAGACGGAACGGCCAATCAAGCGCGTGTCGGTAATCGTCTCGCCGGAATTGAAGTTTCCGCTGTCGTGATACGCGCGGAACCGGGCAAACTGGCGGATGTCAGCCAGCGGTTCGCTGAGCGTGTCGTTCATGGGAATCCAGCCGGGAGCCGTGAGCGCCCCCGCGCTGAGCGGAAATGGCACGGGCAGTTTCTGGTCCAGGATTTTCCATTCACGAATCTGCCCGAGGTTTCCACTCGGAGAGCGGAGCACGTCATTCCCCACTGGAATCAGGTAAATCCGCGGCGTGTTGATGATTCCGCCGCCGAGGTTGTTGTAATTGGCGAACCAGCAGCCAACCGAGCGAATCTTCGTCGCGAAATGCGTCGAGTCGTAATCGTTGTCGCCGCCGCCCGCGGGCCAGCCGAAGAAATTCTGCCCGAAGTTGATCGTCGTGGAGAAAGGAATGACGATCGCAGGCTCGACGGGCTGCTGGGGCTGGAAGGGGATGCAGTAGCGCTTGAATTCAGGCAGATCGAGGAGGTTCGGCACAATATACCGCTGCAATGCTTCCCTCCAGGTGCGGTTCCCCGCGGCCCCGGCTGCAATGCGGAGCAATTCCGATCTCAGGGAGAAGCGGCCCGTTTCGGTCTGCGGATTGTTGAAGCCGAGTTGCCCCTTCAACACCAGATCCCAGTTCGTGATCATGCGGGCCATCGGGTCGGCGAGACCGGGATCACCCCGCCCGCCGCCGGTATGCGGCTGGCCACCCTGAATCAGTCCGAGCGAGCGGGAGCGCACAATGCTGGTCAGAAAATTGACGCCCGGCCCTCTCGAATCCGAGTCGCCCAGATTGGTCTCAAAATCATAAGCCCGCGCGGCGAGATAAACATACATGGCCGCCAGATCGAACTGCGCCCGATATTTCTGCAGCGCGTCATTCCGAAAAATTCGGAACGCCATGTCCTTATACCGGTAAGCCTGAATTTGGGTGGCGGTTTGATGCCTGAAACGCAGGCGCTCCTCCAGCAGTCGTTCGCCGCGGGCCAGAACCGAGAGGTATCGACCGGAGACCTGATGCAGAGTTTCCCGCAAGGTAAACAACTCGAGCCGCAGCAGCGGCTCCTGTCGCACCAGTTGTTCCAGACGCTTGAGCTGCTGCTGGACGGCGAGCGCATTTTTCAGCGCGGTCAACTCGATATTCTGCTGCGCCTCGGCGGACTCTTTGGCATGGGCGTGCTCCAGTTGCTCGCGTGCCGGGATAAATGAACTGTCCTCGAGGCCCCGGCCAACCACGGTTCCCAGCAGTTTTATGGCGCTGCGAGCCGGTGCGGTGGCGTCAACGGATGTTCCGGCGGCTTTCGGAAGTGCTTCGGCGAAGGCGTCCGCAGTCAGCGTTGCCCATTTACTGGCGAGGAGCAGGAAAAACTCCGTTTCTTTTGCCTGCCGGATCTGTTCGTTGAGACCTTCAAGCGTCTGCTTGCCCTTGTTGAGAATCTGAATTTGACTCGCATCCACATCATGCTGGGCCTCGATCAGGGCGGCCTCGTCCTGAATTTGCGCCAGCAGATTCTGATACTCGCCCAACGATTTTTTGAACCGTGCCACCGCTTGAAGCAACTCCGAGCGGGCCATCTGAACCTCTCCCGGCGCGCGGCGCCTGCCCGTCCATTCGCCCGGCTTTACGAAGCCGAGCTCCCGTGTCGAGATATTAAACCTCACCTCGCGCGGCGTTTCCGTGAGCTGACCTTGCGGGCCAACCGCAAGCTCTTTGAGCGTAAGCGGAATCGTGGTGGTCGGCGGAAGGGTGGAACCGACCAGTTCACTCGCGTCCACATAATCGAAGTGATAAATGTCGGGTCCCTCGTAACCCGTCGGATAGGTTCCGGTGGGTCCGATATCTTCGGGGTACGGATAACCAAAGATTTCGACCAGGCGGCTGTTAAAATCGGCCTCATGGTTGATGACTGTTTTCTGGAACTCAGCCACATCATCCGCCTGGCGCCGGAGCAATTGGCTGGAGTTGTTCGCATGGTTGAAGACAGCAATCGTGTTGTTGAGCGCGCGAACCGCTCGCTCATAAATCTGCTCGAAGTGCGTTTTGCCCTGGCTGACGCCGCTCGGATCGATGTCAAAGGGAACGACATTCTTCGCCAGTCCGAGCGGGTTCAGTCCGGAATCCGCCATGTCCACTTTGGATTGTATGTCATCGAGCGCCGCCGCGATGTCGCGCAACTCGGTGACCGTGGTGCGATCGACTTTTTGGATTCCGGCATGGGCGGGATTCAGGTCTTTGTCCGGCAGGACGGCGTTTGCCATGAGCCAGTCAAAGTAGGCCCCTTGTCCGGCCCGGCTGCTCCATTCGGACAAGCCCCAGGCGCGATCCTTATTGGAATCGACGTAACCCTGCCACTGGCCTTCGGGGTCTTCGACGTACGCACTCCGATAAGTGAGATTCACGATTTCCGCACCGGTCTTGGCGCGAGCCGAAGCGGCGGCGGCGAATTTCCTTTCATCCAGAAAATCCACCGAGACGGGAACCCCCCCAACCAGCACGGCCTCGATCCGCGGCACCCACGTGAAGTTGGGATTGCGCAGCAGGGAGTAATAATTCTTGATGGCCATCAAATAGTGACCCCAGGCGTCCCCGTGACCTTGCGGGTAAAGGGCCTTGGCGTCGGCCTCGTCGATCGTGCCGGAAACGTCGCCGCTTTCATTGCGAATGTTGTAGTTCAGCGCGTAGGCGACCTCGCCGCCGTTGATGTCGCTCGTGAAATTCCAGATCATGCGGTTGTAAATCGGATGCGTCGTGATCGGCGGCAGCAAGGCATTGTCCCGTCCGCGAAGCAGGGCGAGTTCCTCCTCCATCAAGGAGGGCGTCTGATTCATGAAACAATGGATCGAGGTGGCTTCCGAACCATACTGGGAATCCGAGGAACCAAAGCCGATCGTCGGATCGGCGGCGTCGGCATACGCCTCATTCCCCAGCAGCATGTAGAGATCGGCCAGGCGACCCGCCGCCAGCAAAAGGGCGTCGTTCGCCGGTCCATAATTGACGGCGGGGAGTCCGTTAATGCTCAGGCTGGTTCCACGCCTGAGAACCGTCTCGTAAACCTCGATCAAGCCGAGCGAATTGGCGGCCTGCTGATTGAGCGGGACCGCCCCCACGAATCGCGAGCCTGCCTGACTGATCATGCTCACCACGGTGTTCACCGTCTGGTCCTGGTACGACTTGAATTTTTGCTCGAATGGATTGATGCCGCGCAGGACCCGTTTGATCCAGCCTTCCGCGAGCATGGGCTGAGTCCAATCGCTCCATCCCTCCGCGTTCTGCGCCGTGACGCACAGAGGCGAGGCGAGCGGACGGTACCGGCAGATGAAATAATTGTCCGTGAGAGTGAACAATCCCGGCCCTTCGATGGTGATGTCCACCGCGCCTTCGCCCGTGACGGGTTTAGGGGTAAAGTTCGACCATTGATCCGGCGGGTTGGTGGGCGGCAAGCCGTCCACCGGTGGCCGCGTGCGCCACTCGAACAGATACGCATCGCCGCGGCCCGCAAAATCACCGCTGTGCCGCAGGGTAATCTTTTCGTCAAACGGATTATCCGATTCGATCACCTTGATCTCGCCCCTGTACGTGGGGCAACTGACTTTGATGACTGCCAGGCTGATCGGTTCGGCGGGCGCGCTCAGGATCGTGCTGTTGGCAAAAGCCAGGGTCACATATCCCGGCGCCTGAACCAGCCCGGCGGTCAGGGCCAGCGAATCAAAGCCGGTGGAACTTGGAGGCACTTCGGTCACGGCCGCCCGTTGGGTCGCCAGCGAGTTGATCGCGGCGCGGAAAGCCCCGTCCGTACTGACGCTGAGAAGAACATCCCTCTCGCGCGCCGTGATGACGTTCAGCAGCAGGTAATACTCTCCTGCGGGCGGCTCGACGAGTTGTCCTCTGAATCTCAGTTTGCGGTTGACCGGGTCGTACGAGATGCGGTTGCGGAGCGATGGCGGCAGAATTGGAAAATAGCGGCGTCCTCCCTGGCTGACAGATTCGAGGTCGGAAGGTAATTGGCTTAGGTCAACCTCGTATTCCCGGGTCGGATCAATCAGCTTCACACTGTTTCCCAGGCCCAGCGCGGTCGCCTGTTGATAAATAATCTCCGCGCTGGTTTGGAGACTCATGTCCGGCAGCCCGAATTTGGCTTTGACGAGCGTCTCACCCACGCGCAACTCCGGCGACGCGGGCCAACGGATCACATATTGCACGTCGGTCGGAACTCCGGGAGTCCCGCCGGGCCGCCGGTCCAGCAGCGGGACGCACGTGCCCGGCGGCGGCGGCTGTGCATCCGGAAAGAAGAAGCCCACCTGCACCGGATAGAAATAGCGCATCACGATATTCGCGGTTCCGCCGTCGTCCCCGGCCGCTTTCGCCCAGAAATTCAGTTTGCGATCGCGCCAATACGGCCCGGACACCCCGACCGTGTCGGTGCACGCCTGAAGCAGGCTCAGCGGGAACGGAGCCTGAATCAGCGTGCCTGCTGTGCCCGGGTAACTGAAAAAGAAGGGCGCTTCCTCCGCGATGACTTTATAGACCGTGTACTTCCATTTCAGACTGTCGGCGGGATCACGGTGCTTCAGCAGCGTATAGGGCAACGAAGTCCCCGGCGTGCCCAAATCGTCGCGCAAGGCAAACACGGATTCGCCCGAGCCGTTATCGCGAATCAAGGCGTGTTCGTCGTTGGGATTAAAGCCGCGCTGCGCGGGATCGTTCTGGGAATAGAGACGGTAATCTCTTTGCGTGAGCGGATTGATGGCTCCGCCTCCCTGGAGGCTGGCGATGACGATCTTCCGGGGCGCTGATGGCCAGGCGGCCTGGTATCGCTTGACCAGCGACGGCCATTGAACACCCTGGTTCACATTCGACCAC
>DATEKZ010000738.1:0-5080 GCA_035277185.1 Verrucomicrobiia bacterium | reverse complement strand
AGGGTCTGGCTCCTGTCGCACCGTCCATTCGGTGAAAGCTGTTGAGGTTTCCGTCGGGGAATTTGAGCTGGAAGAAGTCCTCCCGCATTCGAACGACGCGCCCTGTCGTGCTGCCCGCGCCGGTCCTGTAGGTGAGCCTGTCATCTTCCAGACGCCAGAGGCCTTGCAGGTTGGTGCGCGATCCGCCGACGACGCGGAAGCTCATTGAGAAGTTGCCGTCCGCCGAAAAGCTGTAAATCGCGGGGGAAAAAAACGCTTCCGTCCAGCGTCCGATGATATCTTCGCGCCGCACATCATGCTTAACCCCGGGATGCGCGGTGAAACCTTCGATCCGGCTCTCCGCGCCCTCGGGTGTCGTTACTGCGTTTTCACGAATCAGCCAGCGTCCATCCCGTTTGATCAACGAAAACACAATCACGCGTTCCTGGCCGGCGTTGTCCTTGTAACCGGTCGAAACCACCATCGCGAGCGCGTCGTCGGCAGCCAGACTGTAGGCTTTGATTTTGTCGAACTCCCAGGTGTTCTTCAGGTCAACGGATCCTGCGCCGCCGGATTCCCGCGTCGTCAGGTTCCACATCTCATCGGTGCGATCGGCTTTGACACTTTCAAGCCACTGGTCCACGACCTTGCGAGGAGATGTCTGTGCGGCGTCTCGGGCAGAGTTGGTCGCAGCCTCGCGGGCCACCAACTCCGCCTTCTGCGAAACGGTCGTCAGATGAGGTGGCACGCCATCACGGTCCGCGAAGATCAAGACGGGCAAAGACAGAGCAAGTAATCCGGTGGCAACGCCCGGCCAGAACCACGCGGCGGCGAACGCCCCTCCCCAACCGCGCAACCGCAGCGGTTCGCGTTGGATTTGCTTTCGTGCCGACCAGCCCACGAGCGTCGTCGCGGCGAGAGCCAGCAAGCCGCCGCCTGCGATAGTCAAAACGAAAAGCGCTTCGTCGGAAGACGGATTCCAGTCTCGTTCCTGAGTGACCAGCGCGAGCATCACCATGCCCCCTCCCATCAACAACACGCTGACCAACAACAGCACAGTCGCCGCGATAGCCCGGGCCGGCCAGCAGCGCGGTCCGTTCGTTGGCGCAACTTCGTTAATCCCTCGGAACGCCCCTGCCAGCCAGGCCAGCAGGGTTCCGAAGCCCGCGCTCATTGGAAATCCAATCAGCCCGGTCCAAAACTGCGTGTCCGCATCCAGATCAACGCCAAAGACGCGGTAGCCGATCAAGACGAACCAGGCAGACAGCGTGGGGGGCGTGCAAAGGAGGAGGACGCCCACGAGGTTCTTTCGTCGTGAGATGCCTGGAATCGCGCTCATGTCGCGCGTTTTGTCCGGCCCACCGTCGCCGGCATGGCGGACTCTGCGCGCCGCGATCGACATCACTCCAGCAGCCATCGATCCGAGGACGATGGCCGCCAGAGCTCCCACGGCAAGATTGAACGGAACGTTCGGCTTGGCCCTCCGAAGTGGTGGCTCCGCCGATTGAAGTATTTCTGCGCCCGCTCCTTCCGGTGAAGACCGGTAAACGTCTGCGATCTTGTTGGCGATCTCAGCCGCCTCCTGGCGCGACTCGGACGTGAATCGAACCTCCACTATGCGTGCATTCCGGGAGAAACGAGAGTGGGTCTGGCGGCGCAGCAATTCGACTGCTTTGTCAACGGATGCACCTCCGGAACCGAACTTCCTGGCCCAACGGCGTTCGAGGTCCAGGTGAGTAGCGACTTTTCGCAGCAGGTCGAAAGACCGGATGCGCTCGACCCCGGTCGCGAGTTCGGTAGCTGCGCCGTCTTTGACGAGAATTTTGGCAGTGGCGATGTATGACTGCGTTGTAGAAAAGGTGAATATGGTCACGCCGATCATGACCAACGCAAAAACCGCCAATCCAACGATCCCGGCGGCGTATCTTCTTCCGGTCGGCTCGGCGCCAGCCGGAGCAGCCGGGGCGGCAGCGCTTGTTGCGATCGTTTCCACCTGCGTCCGCAACTCCGCCGCCGTCTGCCAGCGCAATTCCGGTGACTTCTCCAGCGCGCGCAATACCACTTCATCGAGGCGCACGTCGATCTGTATCCCGCGAACGCGGGACGAGGGCGGATCGAGCCGCTGCGTCGGCAATTCGCCGGTCAGCATCTCGTAGAACACGACCCCGAGCGAGTAGATGTCCGCGCGATGGTCGGCCCGCTGCGAGTCGGTGCGTTGCTCCGGCGCCATGTATTGCGGCGTGCCGGAGGCGGTGTATTCCGTCGCAGGGTCCCCGTCACCCCGTCCCTCTCCCCCAGCGGGGGAGAGGGTGTCTGAAGGACGGGTGTTGGCGTTTGCACCCACCATCTTTGCGATGCCGAAGTCGGCGATCTTCACGCGACCCGCCTTATCCAGCAGGACATTCTCCGGTTTGATGTCGCGATGGACGATTCCGTGCTCGTGGGCAAATTGCAGCGCGTCGCAGATCGGCGGCACGATGGCCAGGGCCTGCTCCGGCGTGAACCGCCCCGCGCGCAAGGCCTGTCGCAGATTCGCGCCATCCACGTATTCCATGAGCAGGTAGAAGAAGCCGCCGGATCGCCCGGAGTCATGCACCGTGACGATGTTCGGATGGCTCAACGCGGCCAGGGCCTGCGCTTCGCGGGCGAATCGCGCTGCAAAGGCCGCATCCTGGGCGAGCGCCTCTGGCAGGATCTTCAACGCAACGAACCGGCTGAGCTGCGGCTGGCGGGCCTTGAAGACGCAGCCCATGCCGCCTTGGCCAATGAATTCAAGGATTTCCAGTTGCGGAAACGCGGCGGCAACGGCGTCGAGCGTGGGTGCCGCCGGTGGGGCTTGCCCTGCGCCGGACTCCGTTGGCGCGGCGGCGCCCAACAACAGGCATTTCGGGCAGAGGCCTTCTGGAGCGTTGGCCGGCATGGCCGCGCCGCACGTCGGGCACCTGTTGACTGGCGATGTTTCGCTCATCCACCCGTTTCCTGACACATCCCGGGAGGGATGTTACAGGAAATCGAGTGTCTGGCGAGTCGGGCCTGCGCGGGGGAGACGCGGCTGTTGCTGCGTGCATCGCCGCCTCAGCGCGTGTGAAAACTACCCAAACGGACCTTCCTCCTCGTTCTCGTCGTCGTCCTCGTCCTCGAAATCCCGCGAAAAGCCAAGGACGAGGACGAGGACGAGGAGGGAACGTTCCAGCGCATTTTCACACAGGAGTCCGCGCTCCGGGCGAGCATCGACGGGCAGCTGGTTTGACAAACGTCGTGGAGCATCCCAATACTCGCGGCAATGAAAACCCCCACTGTTCATCTGATCTGCGGACTGCTTTTGTCCGTGTGTATCGCCGAAACTTCCGCTGCTCAAAGACCGGCCGGCGACGAGGCGCTCTCGAAAGTCATCATCGATGGCGAAGACTGGCAGCTCGTCGCCGAGGGATTCGGGTTCACCGACGGCGCGTGTGCCGATGCCGACGGCAACTTCTACTTCTATGATCTCGGCAAAGGGGCCGCGATCTACAAGATCGGCGCGGACGGCAAACCGATTGCGTTCATCGAGAACGCACCGAAGGTCAGCGGCCTGAAGTTTGGACCGGATGGACGATTCTACGCCTGCACGCAAGGACCGAAGAAACAGGTTGTGGCCATCGAGGTGCCTTCCGGCAAAGTCACGGTGCTCGCTGATGAGGTGCAGCCAAATGATCTCGTCGTGTCGCGCAAGGGCTTCGTCTATTTTACGGAGACCGGGAAGGGCCAGGTGACGATCACCGATGCCAAGGCCAACGTCCGCGTCGGCGCAACGGGCATTAACAAGCCGAATGGCATCACGCTCTCGTCGGATCAGGGAACGCTGGCCGTGTCAGAGTACGGTGGAACGAACGTGTGGGTTTATCGTGTCGATGCGGACGGCAGCCTGAGCAACGGCTCGCGTCAAATGGAACTGCGGACGCCTGCGGGAAAACCCGACAGTGGCGGTGACGGCATGACAACCGATGCCGAGGGCCGTTACTATGTCACTTCACACGTCGGCATTCAGATGTTTGATTCAGCCGGTCGTTTGGTTGGCGTCATTCCGCGGCCGCAGGACAAAGGCACCGTCAGCGTGACGTTTGCCGGTCCGAACCTTGAGCATCTCTACGTCTGTTCGTCGGACAAGATTTACCGGCGCAAGACCCGGGCAAAGGGAGTGTTGTTCTTCAAAACGCCGCGGTAAGCGCGCGGGCCGGCGATCCTCGCTCCATCAGTCGTGGTTGAGTGGAGGCTGTTCTCTGAGCCGTTGTCGGACCTCGGTCTGGCATGTGTATAGAGCATAACCAATCCCCGCTCCGAAACCGAGTCCATACGCTGCACCCCAAAGCAGCTTTCCGGTATCTGAAGGGAAGCCCTCGTAAAGGAACCCTCCGGCAAAGTAACCGAGCAAATGGGTCACGACCACAATGACAACCACTTTTCTAACGGCTGTCGTTGCGCCGAAAGCGTTCGCAAGGGTCATTCCGAGGATGGCCGGTCCCAAGACCGCCCCGAGCCACTCGCCGGATCTGTTTCGGAGGGAGAAATAGGAGCCGGTCCAGACTCCGGCATAGAGAAAGAAGGCGAGCGCAAACAGCGCGTAGGACCGCCGCAACCGTTCAGGATCGATGACCAGGCGGCTGAAGACGCCGCCTCCACCGCCGATCAGAACGGCGGCACAGGCGGCATGGAGACCCAGTTCGCCGGCCTGGGCATGGAGCCAGCGTCCACCCCACGCCCACACCCCGAACGCCACCGCGCTGACCCCGGCGAATCCGAGGCTGCCCACCGCCATGGACTCCGCGAGGGACGGTATCCTCGGCGCCGAGCTGCTGGAGTTCACGCGCGAGACGATGCTGTCGGGATCAAGGCCGAACAGATGCATTCGATTCAGGTGTACCGCACCGGCGATGCGTTCACCAGCAGATTCCCGTGCGATGGCGCAATCCCGCTTGCCCGCGTCCCTGGGTTGGGCTAGCTTCGCCGAGTATGGATAACGAGTTTCCGCCGGTACCGAAGCCACCGCCGCCGCCTTTTTTGTCGCGCCCGGGTCCTCCTCCGCCGGCGCCGACCCCATACTCGCGTCCGGCGCGGCGCGGCC
>DATEKZ010000737.1:0-3144 GCA_035277185.1 Verrucomicrobiia bacterium | reverse complement strand
CCCGATTCCGATGACTACCGGCTTCTGGTCCGCTGGATATCCCAAGGAATGCCTTACGGCAAACCGAGTGATCCCGCCGTCGAGCGCATCGAGGTGTTTCCCACGGAGCGAACCATGGCATTGGGTGACGGGCAGCAACTGGTGGTGCGCGCGATTTATACCGACGGCTCCGCCGAAGACGTGACGCGCCGCGCCCTTTACGAGCCGAACGACAAGGAAATGGCCCGGACAGATGAAGCCGGCCTGGTGAAACTTTTCGAACAGCCGGGCGACGTGGCCGTCATGGTCCGCTATCAGGCCAGAGTCGCGGTCTTTCGCGCGACGGTCCCGTTGGGTGCCCCGGTCGAAAACCTGCCGGCGCCGAAAAATTTCATCGACGAACGGGTGTTTGCAAAACTCAAGGCCGTTGGAATGCCGCCGTCAGAGATTTGCGATGACGCAACGTTCATTCGTCGCGCGAGCCTCGACATCGCCGGTCGGCTGCCGACGGCCGACGAAATACGCCGGTTTCTTACGGAGTGCGGAACTCCAATCTCAAGCGACGCCGCTGTTCCTCCGGCAGGACGCGAGGAATCCCGTCGCCAGGCGGCCCGCGATGCGCTCATCGATCGCCTGCTCGACAGCGTCGATTACGCTGATTATTTTGCCAACAAATGGAGCGCGCTGTTGCGCAATAAGCGCAGCGAAGCCCGGCACGCCCGCGGCGCTTTCGCGTTCCACGCCTGGATCCGCGACAGCCTGCTCGAAAACAAACCGTTCGATCAGTTCGTCCGCGAAATTCTGGCCGCCGCGGGGGATGTTCGGGAGAATCCGCCGGTGGCCTGGTATCGTCAGGTCCGCGAACCGCAAGCCCAGCTCGAGGACACTGCGCAGTTGTTTCTCGGCATGCGATTGCAGTGCGCGCAATGCCACCATCATCCTTTCGAGAAATGGAGCCAGAATGATTACTACAGCTTTTCCGCGTTCTTCAGCCAGGTGGGCCGCAAACCCGGTGCACAACCCGGCGAGGAGCTGATCTTCGCGCGCCACACACCGCCGTCCGCAACGAACAAGAAGACGAAACAGCCGGTTAAACCCGCCGGTCTCGCGTCGTCACCGCTGAGCCTCTCAGCCGATGACGACGCGCGCCAGGCATTAGCCGATTGGATGACGGGCAAGGAGAACCCGTTCTTCTCGAAATCGCTGGTGAACCGTTACTGGAAACATTTCTTCAATCGCGGCATCGTCGATCCCGAAGACGACATGCGCGAAACCAATCCGCCCACCAACCCTGAACTCCTCGACGCGCTCGCGAAACATTTTGCCAGCAGCGGCTACGACCTGAAGGAGCTCGTCCGGACAATCTGCCGGTCCCAGGTGTATCAGCTCAGCGCGATTCCAAACGAGCACAACGAAGTCGATAAGAAGAATTTTTCCCGCTACTATCCCAGACGACTGTCCGCCGAGGTGTTGTTCGACGCCATCAACCAGGTGACCAGGTCCGAAAGCAGATTCGAGGGAGTCCCGGCCGGGACGCGTGCGGTCTGCCTGCCCGACAACAGCTTCAACGCCAGCACGTATTTTCTGACGGTTTTTGGCCGGCCGGACTCCGCCAGCGCCTGCGAATGCGAGCGGTCTCCGGACGCCAGCCTCGCTCAAAGTCTGCACCTGCTTAACGCAAAGGACATTCAGGAAAAGCTGGCCGGCGACAAGGGCATGGCCGCCCTGCTGGCTGGCGACGACAAGCGAAGCGTCGAAGAGAAACTGCGTGAACTCTACGTGGCCGCATTCTCCCGCGAGCCGAACGCCGCCGAAACCTCCATCGCCAGGAGCTATCTTGAGAAGAAGGTGAAAGACAAAGACGGCAAAGAGGCGCCGATCAGCAAGCGTCAGGCTTACGAGGACATCATCTGGGCTTTGGTCAACACGAAGGAGTTCTTGTTTAATCACTGACCGCGATCGCCCAGTAGTCATGCCCGTCTGCACCACCACCGCCCCACGCCGGTCGCGCTGTAACGGGGTGCAGGAAAGCTGCGCCCTATCCGTTCTGTCGGGTGACCCGCGAAACACGTGAAAGTGCGCGAAAGACCGATGCGAACCCTGACCTTGGCCGACTGCGTGCAACCCCCGAAAGGCCATTCCATCTTCGACGCGCATGGATGGAATTCCACCTTCTTTATCACGCCTTTCGCGTGTTTCGCGGGCAGATCAATCTTGTTTCGCGGTTTGACCTGCATCGATGCACTCAAAACGCTCGCGCCAAAGACCGCAGTCTGGCTGGTCGCGTCCACCCTCTGCCTTTCGGTGCCTCCAACCATTTTCGCCCAGCTCCCGGTCGCCCGACTCTCCGCCGTCTTCCCTCCGGGAGGCAAGGCCGGAACAACGGTCGAAGTCTCCCTGACCGGCTCAGACCTGGACGACGCCACCCAAGTCCTGTTCTCGCATTCCAACATCGTCTCAAAACCCAAACTCCTCGAAGCCACGGGCAAAGCCGATCCGAACGGATTCTCGATCGACGTCGCCCCCGATGTCCCGCCCGGCGTTTATGAAGCTCGCGCTGCGGGCCGCTTCGGAGTTTCCAATCCGCGCGCATTCGTCGTTGGGGATTTGCCGGAAGTCACCTCACCAGCCACAAATCACACGATCGCGGCGGCCTTCGCAATCACCCCTGGCACGATCGTGAACGGACGCGCCGATCCCAGCGCGGTGGATTACTTCCGCTTTGCAGCGAAGAAGGGTCAGAGAATCCTCGTCGAGTGCTTCGCCCGGGAAATAGATTCGCGCATGGATGAAGCGATGACGGTCTGCGACAACAACGGCAAAGAACTCGAACGCAGCCGGCGCGGGAATCTCCTCGATTTCATCGCTCCGGCGGACGGCCCGTATATCCTCAAGGTCCACGATTTCATTTATCGCGGGGGCGACGATTACTTTTATCGCCTCACCTTCGGCGCCGGACCGCACATCGACTGCATCTTTCCTCCCTCGGGCCTGGCGGGAACGAAAAGCAAGTTCGACCTCTACGGTCGCAACCTTCCCGGCGGAATGCCGTCCACGAACCTGTTCGAGAATGGGAAGCCACTCGAAAAACTGACCGTGGAGATTGAGATGCCGGATGACTCAACGGCCGCGGTCGCCTCTGCGGGAATTTCCCTGGGACCGGCG
>DATEKZ010000736.1:0-3506 GCA_035277185.1 Verrucomicrobiia bacterium | reverse complement strand
CCGAGTATCCCTACGCGCTCAGCAAGTACATGGGGGAGGAAGCCGTATTGCATTGGGGAAAGGTGTATCGACTGCCGGTCAACTCGATACGGATCTTCAACGCGTACGGCACGCGGTCGAAGACCTCGGGCGCCTACGGCGCGGTGTTCGGCGTTTTCCTTGCCCAGAAACTGGCGGGCAAACCGCTGACCGTCGTCGGTGATGGTTCTCAGCGCCGGGATTTTCTTTACGTCACGGACGTGGCGCGGGCGTTTTTTCTCGCCGCGAGCACGGATCGGGCGGGCGAAATCTATAATCTCGGCGCCGGCAATCCGCAGCCGGTTAATCGGCTGGTGGAGCTGCTCGGAGGCGAGGTGGTGCATCTGCCGAAACGCCCGGGGGAGCCGGATTGCACGTGGGCTGACATTTCTAAGATCCGCAATCATCTGGGATGGGAACCGCGGGTCTCTTTCGAAGAGGGGGTCGCAACCCTGTTGAAGAACATCGAATATTGGCGGCAGGCGCCGGTGTGGGACCCGGCTTCGATCGAGATCGCCACCCGGACCTGGTTTGCTTTCCTGGCCGACAAAGAAAAATGACTTCCGGGGCGCAACAGAACGACTTCCGGCGCAAGATCAAGGCCCGCGACGAACTGCGGTCGGCGATAGGTACACGCCCGCGGCCCCGAAGCGCAATCATGTGCCACGGAACGTTCGACCTGGTTCATCCCGGACACATTCGCCATTTGATGTATGCAAAGAGCAAGGCGGATATTCTCATTGCGAGTCTCACTTCCGACACCCACATCAACAAGGCCAACTTCCGCCCGTTTGTCCCGCAGGACCTGCGCGCCATGAACCTCGCGGCGCTGGAATGCGTGGACTATGTCGTGATCGACGAAAATCCGACGCCGATCGAGAATATCAAGTTCCTTCAGCCGGACTTTTTTGCGAAGGGCTACGAGTATTCCGCCGAGGGCGTCCACCCGCGCACGAAAGAGGAGATGGCGGCCCTGGAAACCTACGGCGGCCAGATCATTTTCACTCCGGGCGATCTCGTCATGTCGTCATCGGCCATCATCGACATGACGCCGCCGAACCTGGCGGTGGACAAACTCGAAGCCCTGCTTCGCTCGGAAGCGCTCACCTTCGAGCATCTGCGCGAGGCGCTCATTCGCCTGAAAGGCGTGAAGGTGCATGTCATCGGGGATACGATTGTTGATTCCTACACCTACTGCTCGTTGATCGGTGGCACGGCCAAGACCCCGACGTTCAGCGTGAAGTTTGAACGCCAGGTGGATTTCCCGGGCGGCGCGGCCGTCGTCGCCAAGCACGTTCGCGCCGCCGGCGGCGAAGTGGTTTTCTCCACGGTCCTGGGCAACGATTCGCTCAAAGATCTCGTGCTAAACGATCTCCAGTCGGCCGGGATTCAGTGCGAGTTCGTCGTGGACCCGACGCGCCCGACGACGCAGAAAAACGCGTTCATCACCAACGGCTATCGGATGTTGAAGGTTGACAGGCTGGACAACCGCCCGATTTCCGAAACAATCGTGAATCAGCTTCGCAGCCATTTGGCGCGGCATTCCGTCGATGCGGTCGTCTTCAGCGACTTTCGCCACGGTATCTTCAACAAACTGACCATCCCGCCGTTGGCCGGCGCTGTTCCGGCAGGCATCATTCGGGTGGCCGACAGTCAGGTCGCGAACCGGTGGGGAAACATTCTTGAGTTTCAGGATTTCGACCTGATCACCCCCAACGAACGCGAGGCTCGCTTTGCCCTGGGCGACCAGGATTCGACGGTCCGCCCTCTGGCGCTTGACCTGTACAAGAAGGCCGGTTGTAAGGCGCTCATTTTGAAGCTGGGCGAACGCGGCATCATCACGTATCGCGCTCCCGATCCCGAGGTTCGTTCCTTCTTTATCGTGGACAGTTTTGCGGACCGGGTAGTGGACGCCGTGGGTGCGGGCGACGCTTTATTGGCCTACGCCACGCTTGCGCTCGTGGCGACCAAGTCGAACGTCATCGCTTCCATCCTTGGATCGCTCGCGGCGGCGGCCGCCTGCGAGCGCGACGGAAATGATCCGGTTGCGCCCGTGGATGTTCTGAAGAAACTCGACGCGATCGAAAAAAGGGTGCGGTTCGAATGAGATTAGCCATCGTCGGCCTTGGCATCCAGGGCCGCAAACGTCGGGCCATAGCCGGTGAGCGCGTCGTCGCTACCGTGGATCCGCTCGTCCCGGACGCCGACTTCAAGACGATACAGGAAGTTCCATCCGCAAGCTACGACGCGGTCTGTGTGTGCGTGCCGGACCAGGTCAAGGTTCCCCTTCTGCAATACCTGCTGGCACGGGGCAAACATGTGCTGGTCGAGAAGCCGCTTCTGGCGCCGCCCGAGGAGATTCGGGATTTGATAAACGTCGCCCGCACCAACAGAGCCGCCTGTTACACGGCCTACAACCACCGTTTTGAACCGCATATCGCCCGGCTCAAGCAGATCCTGGACGCGAATGGGCTTGGCCCCTTGTACCTCGCCCGGATTTTCTACGGCAACGGCACGGCGCGCGATGTGCGAAACTCTCCGTGGCGCGATCAGGGAATGGGAGTTTTGTCCGACCTGGGGTCGCATTTGCTGGACACGGCATTATTTCTGTTCGGCCCCGGCCATTCTTCCGTTAGTGTCTGGGCCGTGAACCGCTTCGAGAATCGCGCCCCCGACCACGTTCTCTTCGGCCATCACGGCCAGCCCGCGCTCGAAATGGAGGCGACGTTTCTTTCGTGGAGGAACACGTTCTATCTGGACGTTTATGGTGAACTCGGCAGCGCTCACATCCAATGTTTGTGCAAATGGGGGCCCAGCACGTTGACCGTCCGAAAACGGGTCTTCCCCAGCGGTCGCCCGGAAGAATCCGTCGAAACGCTCGAGCAACCGGATCCGACCTGGAAGTTCGAGTTCGAACACTTTCTCCACCTATGCAAGTCCGGCGGGACGAATCTGGAAAACGACGTCTGGATCGAACAGCGACTCCGTCAATTGGCGGACTCGGCCAAACTCGCGCAGGCATGATCGGTTTTGCAGGACTCTCTCATCTCGGAATCGTTTACAGCCTGGCCACAGCTTCCCGGGGCCTGGAGGTTCTCGGTTTTGATCCGGACGCGGCGTTGTGCAGGGAGCTTGGCGAGGGGCGGTTTCCGGTATCAGAGCCCGGACTGGAAGGGCTGTTTCATTCGCATCACCGGCAGATTCAGTTCAGTGCGGATCCGGCCTCTTTGCGCCGATGCGACCTGGTCTTCTATTCCCTGGATGTGCCCACCGATGACTCCAACCGCAGCAATCTCGAACCGCTGCGCGAGTTGATCGAACGGACCGTCCTCCACGTCGCGCCGACTGCCACGGCGGTCATTCTCTCCCAGGTTCCGCCGGGCTTTACACGGTCGCTCAAGATTTCCCTTGCCGGTCGGGGGGGACGGGAGCTGTTCTACCAGGTTGAAACGCTCGTTTTTGGCAACGCCGTTCAACGTGCGTTGCAG
>DATEKZ010000735.1:0-5919 GCA_035277185.1 Verrucomicrobiia bacterium | reverse complement strand
CGGTGACGTTTGTGCCCTGAGGAACCCACGGGCCCACAGTCGCGGTAACTTGGCCGCCGCTCGACACCGCGGTCGTCATAAGATACTCCGTCCGCCATTTCCAGGCGAGCAACGAAAGCGTGCTCAAGGTGAAGCTGACCTGGTTGCTCGAACCGCTGGCGGGAACCGAGCCGAAACCTTCCCAACCCACCGCTACCCGGCGGACACCGGGCGCATCCATCACCACACTGTCCACGGAGGCGGTGACGACCGTGCTCGCCGGGAAATCGTTCAGACCCGTTGGCGGATTCGCAGTGCCGAAAGGCGACGTGACAATCAGCCCCTCGCCGGCGACTTCCTGCACTTTTACGAAGTCCACTTCCGTGCCGGCGTCGCTGGTCGTTTGTGTCGCTTCATTATATTGGGCCCAACTGAAGACTCCGATCTTGCCGTTGTTCACCGTGCCGCCCGCGATGTCGAACGGTCCGAAGTAGAATCCCTGGGCTGCAACGCTGTCGGGATTGGAAACGATGATGACCTGCAAACGGTTGCCGGTGATCGATGCGTTCACTTCAATCGGGACGGCGGTCGGCGGAATGAAGCTCGTGCTCGCGAAGATCTCGTCAAACACCAGATCCACATTCTTTTGAATGGAAATGCCGCGTTTTATCCCGGACGTCGAGTTCTGGTTCCGAAAGGCGATCCGGTAAAAGTTTGTCTCGTTAAGGAAGCGGAGCAGCATCCCGAAACCGTCGTTATCGCTGGAAATAAAACGCGCCGTATAAACGTAGTTGGACCAATTGACATTACCAGCCACGGCCGAAGGGGCCGGAAAGTTGGTGGTCGCGGCGGCAACGTTGTCCGCGGTCCAGTCGCTGTTCTCAATCATTCGTCCCCGGTCGCCATTGGCGCTCAGTCCCTGGGCCCACAGCGGCTCCACGCCGGTGGGATGGTTTGTCGTCCCATCGCCACGCGGTGTGATCAGAAAAGACCAGTTCGTCAGAATCGTCCCGGGATCGCCCGTGAGAGGAGTCGGAGAAAGCGCCGGATTCTGGATTCGGAAGCTTCTCGGGCTGGCGCCGGATTGTCCCCAGCTAACGAACCCGACCTTGCCCGCAAGGGAGGAAGGCAATGGCTGATCGGTAACCAGGTCGTAAGACGCCGGAGCCAGATCCGGATCGTCGATCACCGTGAGCGTCAGCAAATTGTTCGTCACCCGCACCATCACATCAAACGGGATCGCGTTCCTGTTCACGAATGACGGCACAAAGTTCGACGTTCCTGCGCCGTACAAATCGGTGATCTGCCCGTTGTTCAAACGATCGACGGCCCATCCGGTGAACGGCCAGCCCGTCCGACTCTGACGGCCGAAAATCGCGCGATAAAAGGTGTCCTGGTTCTGAAATCCCCAAATCAACCCGAACCCATCATCGTCGCCGGCCGTCAGCCTCGCGGTATAAGTGAAGTTGGACGGCGCCACGGACTCGTTGATCAGCATCGAGGCGATGCGCGTGACGGAAAATGTTGCCGAGTCCGTATAGAGGTTGCTCTGTTCGGAAAAGGCGTCACTGAGGACATCGTACTCCCACAGCATCGGACCATCGATGTAGTTTCCCCCCGAAGGTTGAACGGCGGTCCAGCCGGGAATCCCGCCGGTGAAATGGTCTTCGAACAACAGCGTGGCCGGCGCGGCGTGGCCGGGACGCCCCCCGAAACCCACGAGAAGCAACATCGCAAAGCTGAGCCGGCAGAGATAAACAAAGAAACCTCGATTTTTCATAACGATATTCGACTTGAGTAACCCGGCCGCGGATAATTGTGCCCTGCCTTTCAGCGCACTTGCTTTGACCCTTATCACGTTCCGCGCTCTCGCCGCCAGTTACATTCTGGTTAAGGGATCGAGGCGGATAATAGAAGCACCACGGCAAAAGACAATTCTCTATTGTTCGGAATCCCGTAACAAACAGGGGGACGGGCTCAGTCGCCCCTGTCCTTGAGGACGAAAAGGGATTTCCTTTTGAAGAAGTTTTCCTTCCGGGCGTCTGCGGCTTGGTTCATAAGTTTACCAAGCATGAATCGGACACTCTTCATCACCGCGTTCGCTATCGCCCTGCCTGCCGTCTGTGCCCTTGCTGCTGATCCTTTCGCCGAGGGTGTTCGGCCCACCGACCCGTTGCCAGCCGCAGAACAGCAGAAGAAGTTCAACCTGCCGCCCGGGTTCGAGATACAACTTGTGGCTCAAGAGCCCGACATCAACAAGCCAATGAACATGGCTTTCGACGCCCTGGGCCGGCTCTGGGTAACCACCAGCATCGAGTACCCCTGGGCGGCGCCGACGAATCGCCCCGGCCGTGACCGTTTGATGATCTTCGAGGACTTCGGCCCGGACGGCCGCGCCCGCAAGGTCACCGAGTTCGCCGGCGGGTTGAACATTCCCATCGGCATCTACCCGTTTCGTTCCCCTCGTAGCAGCCGAGGTAACGAGGCTCACTCATCCCGATCCGAACCCAGTCAGAGCCTCCTTACGTCGGCTGCTACAAATGAAACGTGGAAATGCATCGTCTGGTCCATCCCGAACATCTGGCTCATGGAAGACACGGACGGCGACGGCAAGGCCGACAAACGCGAGGTGCTCTACGGCCCGTTCGATCACACGCGCGACACTCATGGCAACCAGGCGTCGTTCCGCCGCGGGTTCGACGGATGGCTCTACGCCACCCACGGCTTCAACAACGATTCTCACGTCAAAGGCCGCGACGGAAACGAGGTCCACCTCAATTCCGGCAACACGTATCGCATGCGGCTGGACGGCTCGCGCATCGAACATCACACGCATGGCCAGGTCAATCCCTATGGTCTGGCGTGGGACCCGAGCGGCAATCTGTATTCGAGCGATTGTCACAGCGCGCCGATCTATCAACTCCTCGCGGGCGGTTACTATCCGAGCTTCGGCAAACCGCACGACGGCCTCGGCTTCGCGCCGACGATGATGGAGCACGCGCACGGCAGCACGGCCATTGACGGCATTGTCTATTACGCGGATGACCTCTGGCCGGAGGAATTCCGCGACAACATTTTCATCGGAAACGTGATGACCAGCCTCGTCAATCGCGATCGGATCACGCTCAACGGTTCGACACCCAAGGCCAATGAACTCGACGATTTCGTGAAGTGCGATGATCCGTGGTTCCGGCCCGTGGACAATCAACTCGGCCCGGATGGCGCCTTTTACATCGCGGACTTTTACAATCGGATCATCGGCCACTACGAAGTGCCGCTCACGCATCCGGGCCGTGATCGCGAGCGCGGTCGCATCTGGCGCGTGGTTTACAAGGGAGGAAATCCGCAATCCGAAATCCGAAATCCGAAACTGCCCGAGAATCTCGACGGCCTCATCGCCGAACTCGGCTCGCCGAACTTGACGCGACGGATGCTGGCGATGAATGAGATTTCTGATCGGTTCGGCAGGAGCGCCATAAAGCCTTTGCAAGAAGCTGTGGGAAAGCTCACGGGAACCTCCTCCGCGAAAGACGCGACCTCTCCCGCCTATCTGCACGTTCAAGCGCTGTGGCTCCTCCACCGACTCGATGGCCTGGGTGAGGGGCTGGTGCGTTATGCCGCGAGTCGCGCCAATTCGCTGCTTCGCGTCCACGCGATGCGCATCCTGGCGGACCGCGGCCTTCTAGGCCGCAGCAGCTCGCCGAAACCAGGCGCTTCCGGCAATTCCAACACCGCGACCGACCGCGAAGCTGCTGCGGGCAGGATGCCCGCGCTCCGAAAACAGCTTGTTGCCGCGTTGAACGATTCCGACTTATTGGTCCAACGCTGCGCCGCAGAAGCACTTGGTGCGTGGCCAGCCTTCGACAATATCCGTCCGCTGCTTGATCTCAAAGGCAGAGTTTCCGCGGCGGATACTCACCTGCTCTACGTCGTCCGCAAAGCCATTCGCGATCACCTGAACCACGACGACATCTTCCGCGAAGTTCTCTCGAAGAACTGGAGCGACACCGACCTCGCCGCCTTAGCGGATGTCGCCGTGGCCGTGAAGTCGCCGCTCGCGGGAACGTTCCTTTTGCGTCAATTGGAGCGTACCAAGGTTGATCGCGAAACCGCGACGACGTGGCTCCGTCACGCCGCGCGCTACGCGCCGGTCGAGGCAATGGACAAACTCGCCGCGTTTGCCCGAAAGCAGATTCCCGAAGGATTCGGCGCGGAGCTCTACGCGGAGCTCGACCGCCAATTTGCGTTGTTCAAATCCGTGGATGAAGGCCTTCAGCAGCGTGGCGTGGCCATGCCTCCGGCGATCCGCGACTGGGGCTCCGAACTCGCGCGCCGCTTCTTCCATTCGCTGGACGGATACCATTCGTGGACCTACACGCCTTACGAATCGAATCCCACGGCAAATCCATGGGGCGTCGAGAAACGCCGGTGCGCAGACGGGCAGACTCGCGAACTGACTTCGAGTTTTCCGCACGGCGAGCAACTCACCGGCGTGTTGCGCTCTCCGCCGTTTGAGGCGCCCGAACGACTGTCTTTCTGGTTGTGCGGCCACAATGGACTCCCTGCCCAGTCCGATCATCGGAAAAACGGCGTCCGACTGCTCCTGGTTACGGACCGCGGCCTTCCAGGCCGCAGCGCGTCCGCAACCTCAGACGCGTCCAGTAGGTCCAAAGCCCCCGGATCCAGCGATGCCGCTGCGGGCGGGACGCCCGCGGTCCGCGACGGCGAATTCGTCGCGGAGGCCTTCCCGCCACGCAACGACACGGCACAACGCATCAACTGGGATCTTTCCGGTGTCCGGGGCAAAAAGGTGTTCGTCGAAGTGGTGGATGGCGACACCGCCGGCGCTTATGCGTGGATCGCATTCGGGGGCTTTGAACCGCAGTTGTCCCAGCTTCGGCCATCCGAGTTCGCGCCGCGCAAGATGACCGATTGGTTGACGGCAGCGACCGACATTGCCGCGCGCCTTCAACTCAAGGAATACGCGCCGATCTTTGCTCGTTCTATTCTTCCCCGGCCCGGATTCGACCTGACGGGCGCGGACCCTGACGTATTGGCTGCGTTCGCGCGCGGATGGGCAGCCCTCGCGCCGGACGAGGCGATCAAAGGTTTGTCAGCTACGCTGACCGCGGCGAGCTATCCGCCCCTGTTTCACGAACGCCTCGGCATTATCCTGTCGGAAATGAATTCCAGTGTAGCGCACGCGACGGTTGCCAGTGCCATGAAAATGGCGCCGGCGCGCGTGCAGAATCGCTGGGGACAGGCGCTGGCCGGAACGCCCGGCGGCGCGGAGGCGTTGCTGGCTGCGGTGGAATCGGCCCGCTTGTCGCCTCGCCTGCTCCAAACGGCCTCGGTCCGCGACCGGATCAAGGCCGCAAAGCCAGCCAACTGGGAGGCGCGGCTGAACAAACTCACCAGGGACCTGCCGCCCGCCAGCGACAAGATCGACAAACTCATCGCGGAACGACGAAATAACTACCACGCAGCCAGCGCAAGATCCGCCGATGGCAAAGTTGTCTATGAACAGAATTGCGCCGTTTGTCATCGCATCGACGGCCAGGGCGGCCTGGTCGGGCCGCAACTCGACGGCATCGGCAATCGCGGCCTGGAACGACTGCTTGAGGATACACTTGATCCGAACAGAAACGTGGACCACGCCTTCCGCAGCCACACCCTCACGCTCAAGGATGGCGACATCATCAGTGGTCTGCCGCGCCGTGAAGAAGGTGAATTACTGATCCTGGCGGATTCCACCGGCAAAGAGCTTTCCGTTTCGAAGAAAGACATTCAGGAGCGGCGGGAGTCAGAAACGTCGCTCATGCCGGAGAATTTTGGTGAGATCATTGCCGCGGAGAATTTCAATAACCTGATGGCCTTCCTGCTGTCGCAGCGGGGTTCTCCGGGGAACTCTCCTTAGCCCCCCAATTACCCAGGAGTTGC
>DATEKZ010000734.1:0-3391 GCA_035277185.1 Verrucomicrobiia bacterium | reverse complement strand
GCTTCGCCGCACGTCCGGCAGTTTCTACTGCTGGGTGTCAGCGGATTCATTTTCGAGTCCCGAAATAACAACACCCAGGGCGCGGCGACGACGTTGAGTCTCTCGCCGACGAATTCGCCGGACGGCTCATTCCTGGCCGCGGGCAGTTTTGCGACAGGGACCGGTCCCTACTTTGTGATAGCGGGATTGGTCAACGGTGACGCCAGCCTCGATTTGATCACCGCCAACAACGGCAGCGACAACGTGAGTGTCCTGTTGGGCAATGGCGACGGGACTTTTCAGCCGGCGACGAATTTTGCGGCAGGCAACGGCCCGATTGCGCTGGCGCTGGGAGCTGTCAACAACGACGCCAACGCGGACCTGGTTGTGGCCAACAACGCCGCCAGCAGCGTCGGCGTGTTGTTGGGCAATGGCAGTGGGACCTTCGGAGTGTCCACCAACTTCAGTGTGGGAAGCGGCCCGCGGTCGGTGAAGCTGGGCGACTTCAACGGCGACGGGAAGCTGGATTTTGTGACGGCGAACTCCGGCAGTGCCAACGTGAGCGTGGCGCTGGGGAACGGCGACGGAAGTTTTGGGCCGCGGACCAACTTTGCCACTGCGGGCGGTTCGTATGGTGTTGCCATTGCGGACTTCGACGCCGACGGCAGGCTGGACCTGGCCGTGGCCAACCAAAATGCGGACAACGTGAGTGTCCTGCGGGGCAATGGAGACGGGTCGTTCGGCGCGGCGACGCATTTTGCCGTGGGCAACGGCCCACGTTCCCTCGCCGCGGGTGATCTGGACGGCGACAGCAAACTGGATCTGGCCGTCATCAGCGCCTTCAACAATGCCGTGAACGTGCTGCGCGGGAACGGAGACGGAACGTTCGGCGCCGCTGTCAACTACGCCACGGGCGGTTCGGATCCGTATCAAATCATCCTGGCCGACCTCAACGGAGATGGTGATCTCGACGTTTCCCTGGCGAACTACGGCAGCAGCCGCGTTGGCGTGATGCTCAATCGGGGCGACGGCACGTTGTCGGGCGCCGCAAATTTTACCGCGGGCAACCGGCCGATTTCGGTGGCGGCGGGTGATTTCGACAATAATGGCCGACTGGACCTGGCGACGGCAAACCATAGCGGCCACAATGTCACGATCCTTTTCCCGAACGACAGTGAATTGCTGGTCGAAGACCCGGCCGGCAGCGGCGTCCGCACGAGCTGGGGGCGGGGCAATGTTTCGAGCACCAGCGACTTCGATTACTGGAGTTTCACCGCGAACGCCGGAGATCTGTTGACAATGGCCTCTGACGTCCCGGGCAATCCGAGCTCGAGTGGATTGTATTTTCGCATCGACGCGATCGACGGGACGTTCATTGGAGATTTCTACTCTGATGCGAATGGCCGCGGCGAGTCGCAGCCCTTCAGTCTGCCATTCGGCGGCACCTACACCGTCCGCGTGAGTTACAATTACCAGTACTTCGGCGAGTACCGCTTCCGTCTGACGCTGGCGCGGCCGCCGATGCAGATCGAGAGCGAGGGCAACAATTTAATTTCTCAGGCGGACGCGCCCGTGCTGGCCGTGGCGGGCGGGCATCAGACGGCGACCGTGCTCGGCTACGTGAGCGCCGTGGATCCGGGCGACTACTTCCGTCTCGGCAATCTGGCCGAGGGCACGCTGATTACGCTGGGCGCAAGCCGCCCGGTCAGCAGCGGCTTGCTCAGCATCCTGGGCATCTACCACTCGTCCGGTTCGCCCGTGGCTTTCAGCGCCGTACGTGGATCGAACGTCGCTTTCACCGTGCCCCCGGCGGCGGGCGGCACGTATTACGCGCGCGTGTTCTCGGACGATTTCAGCGTGGCCGGGCAGTTCGGCGGGACCAACGGTTCGGCGCTCCGCTTTGACGGCGGGAGCGCTCACGCCAGCGCGGCGGATTCATCCTCGTTGCGACCCGCCAACGTGACGCTCGAAGGCTGGTTTAATTTTGCGGCGGTTGGCGGCGTCCGATCGCTCATTGGCAGGACGCTGGGTGCGGCGGACAACAATTCGTACGTTCTCTGGCACGACAGCGGGCAATTGCGGGGAGGGGTGGGCGACCCCGCCGGATTCACGCTCGTCAACGGTGTCTGGTCGCCGCAATTGGACGCCTGGTATCACCTCGCCTACGTGTTTGACGATGCGGCCAACGCGCAGATGCTCTACGTTAACGGCGCGCTTCTCGCCTCCAATACGGTCACGCGGACCATCGGATACGACACTCACCCCGTCCTTGTGGGCGCAGACATCGCCAACGGCAACCCGGCTTACTTCTTCGCCGGGAAAGCGGACGAAGTTCGCGTCTGGAGCGTCGCGCGCACCCAGGCGCAGATCGCCGCGGCCATGGAGCAGAGCCTGGTGGGCAACGAAGCCGGGCTCGCCGGCTATTGGCGCTTTGATGAGGGGACGGGGACAAGCGCCGCGGATGCGACGGCCAACGCCAACCACGGCACGTTGGTGAACCTGCCGGTCTGGGCGCCGTCCGGTCTGGCCAATCCCCAGCCCGCGGGGCTCTCGGCGCAATACATTTTGAGCATCGATCTGGCGGACACGTTGCCTCCGGCCATTGTTTCCAACAATCTACCGGCGGAGGGAAGCACCAACGCCATCATCGTGGATCGCTTCGCGCTGGGATTCTCCGAAGACATGCTGGCGACCAGCGTCACCAACTCGGGCAGCTACGACCTGCGCGCGGCCGGCGCGGACAACATCTTCGACACGCCGGACGATGCCGTTTATGCGGTCGAATGCACCGGCTACACCAGCGGCCTTTCAGCTTCCTATCTGGTTACCGATGGTCCGCTGCAGGCGGGACGATATCGTTTCACGGCGACGACCGCGTTGCAGGACCGCCTCGGCAATGCGCTGGCAGCGCCCCATGTCCGGCAGTTCGCGCTCGCCAATGTCGCCGGATTCGTCTTCGAGAGCCGGAATAACAATTCCGCGCCGACGGCGACGTCGCTCAGCACTTCACCGCTCGCGAATCCCGATGGATCGTTTGCCACCGGCAACAATTACGCCGTCGGCAGCAATCCGTATTTCGTCGCCACCGGTCAGTTGAATGCCGATGCAAACCCGGACGTGGTGACGGCCAACAATGGCAGCGACAACGTGAGTGTCCTGCTGGGCAACGGCGACGCGACGTTCCAGCCGGCGACAAACTACGCCACGGGCAACGGCCCGAACGCGCTTGCCCTCGGGGACGTGAACAGCGACGGAAAGGCGGACATCGTTGTCGCCAACAATTCGGCCAACACGGTCAGCGTGCTGCCTGGCAACGGCAATGGAAGCTTCCAGCCGGCGACCCACTACAGCGTGGGCACCAGTCCACGGTCGATCAAGCTCGGCGATCTGAACGGCGATGGGCAGCTCGACA
>DATEKZ010000733.1:0-5196 GCA_035277185.1 Verrucomicrobiia bacterium | reverse complement strand
TGCGCTGCGGCCTGGAAGGCCGCGGTCCGAACGAGCCAATCCCGGTTCAACAATCGCACGTCCGCCGTTTCCGGTGTGTCGCGATACCATCGAAGCTGCTGCGTACGGTCCCTCGGTTGCAGCCGCTTCGATCGCGTGAGGGTTGTGGAACTCATCGAAGCTGCCGTCTCAACTCGGACCTGCTACGCAGGCGTTCGAGGATCTCACCCTCAACACTGTAATGCCGCCAGGAGGGGCGGGTGTGGTCAGGGCTTGCCCTTCGGTTGGCTTTGGCTGATCATTGGATCGACAGGAGGAAGCGGGCATTTTAAGCAAGCCCAAATTAAAATCGCTGAATGAAAACACTCTTTACAGTAGGAACACCCTTGACAATTTGTGCCATCATTCTCCTCGCGCTGACTTCCGCTGCGGAGGGCGAGTTCGCCACTGAGACCGGCGGAGTAGAAATCGTGTTGCCGACCGGGTGGCATGCACTGGAGCAACCAACCAATTTCTTTGTTCAGAAGCGCGCACGCAATGCGGAGCAGGGCATCGCATTGAGCGCAGGTTCGTTTAGGTTGGACCTGACGCTCGAGCAGTATGCCGCGATTGGAGTGGCTGGAATGGCATCCGGTCCAGAGGCAGCGTTTGAAAAGGTTGGCAACCAGGTGGGCATACCAAAGGAAGAGGTTGAACGAGTCGTTGCCTCAAAGATCGGTCGCCAACTGATGGATAGCCTCAAGCAAGCGTCGGAGACGATGAGGTTCGTGTTGCTGAACGTGAACAAGGAAGAGATTACTGGTGCGACGAGGTTTGAGATACATTCCAAGATGATCGTTGCGCAGTCGGGTCAGACTCTCTACAGCCGCCAGTTCGTGCTGCGCGGTTTATCGCCCCAGGAAATTGTCCAAATCACATATGTTGGTACTTCGGAGAGGATTCTGAGGCAGAAGGATTTGGCGGTCGGGATACGATCCAAGACCACGCCCTCGCCGGTCGATGACGGCGTTCAGACGGAGGTTGTCACGCCTGCCCGCCAGGGACAAACTTGGGAAAACTCCCTGGGCATGAAGTTCAAGCCGGTTGGCGCCGTTTTGTTCTGCATTTGGGAAACCCGCGTGCGTGATTTCCAGCAATTCGCCAGGGAGACCGGCTATAACGCGACTTCAAACGTGTATTCTTTCGGACGCGACAAAGGGTGGAAATCGCGGGGACACTCGTGGGAGAATCCTGGCTTCATGCAAACGCCAGACCATCCGGTGTGCGCGGTAAATTGGAATGATGCGAAAGCGTTTTGCAAATGGCTGACCGATAAGGAACGAAAGGCCGGAATCCTCAAAGCCGCCCAGAGCTATCGTCTGCCCACGGACGATGAGTGGAGCCTGGCGGTCGGAAGGACGAAATTCCCGTGGGGTGAAGACTGGAAATTGTCGGCCATTAAAGGCAATTACGCGGGCACTGAAGCGAAGGACGCCGATTGGGCGGAAGAGTGGCCGATTCTTCCAAACTGGAAGGACAATTTTCCTCGCACGTCACCGGTAGGCTCCTTCCCGGGGAATGCGGCTGGGCTTTACGACCTGGGCGGCAATGTCTGGGAATGGTGCGAGGATTGGTTCCGCAAGGAGATGAATACCGAGGAAGCGCGCAAAAATGCTGCGAAACTGGGAGACGACGGCGGTGGCAAAACTTTTCGCGTTCTTCGTGGTGGGGCATGGACGGATGCGAATAATTTCACTCTTGCCTCTGGATGCCGCACCCGGTGGCGGCCGGCTGAGCGCGTGACGAACGTGGGATTCCGTTGTGTGGTGGAGGTGTCGGCGACGGATTAAACCACAAACTCAAGCGGCGAAAGTGGGGCTGCCTCGTTGCAAGATGCACTATCGCGCTTCGACAATCTCCTTCCGTTCCGCAACATTTCCGTCGGGCACGACGACAGCGATCCACGGTTCTTTGGAAGAAACCTTGTGCGCGTGCCAGGTGAGCGTGCCGGATCGGCCGATTTTGATGTCGAGCTGTTGCTCGCCTTCCTTCACATTAAGGTTGTGGGTCCGCAAGGCGAAGCGGTGGGCGCCTTCGAGTTCCGCCTTCACGCGAATCAGGATCGTCCCGTCGTCCGCCTTTTCGGTCGTCACTGAGAAGTCGAAGTGTTTGGTAAAATCCAGGGAATAGGCGGCACCGGGCAGCAGAGTAAGCGTTTTCTGCCGTCCCTCGTGCCGCGCGACGTATCGGCCTTCCGGCAAGCGCGCGTCGAATTTGCCGGTCTTTCCATCCGGTTTCACATGGAACCGCTGCCGCGTCGTCGTTTCCTCGAACTCGATCGACAAGAGCCCTTGTGTCTCCGCCTGGCCCGAAACGACCGCCGGCCCCGCGACGTCGCGCATGATCCAGAGCCAGCGGGACGACGGATGGACCCAGACCTCTTTGTAGTTGTAACAGTTCGCCGCCGGCCAGTACGGCAGGTCGAGATTCCGGCGCGTCTGAACGCCGACGGGCAGCGAACCGACCATGTCGCCGGACATCGCGGTGTATTGCGGGGCGTAATCGTGACCTTCGCCATACATCAGGCTCTGGCAGAATGGATTTCGCCCGGCATGCCATTGGAGCTGTTTCTGGACCAGATGGACCAGGTCCGGATCGTCGCGCAGACGGGCCGAGGCCGACAGAGCTTTGGCCTGCGACAGGATCGTGCCGCTGTTGCCGCGAAGCTCGAACCAGACGGGGAAGAGGCGCAAATAGTGTTGCTCGTCCAGTTTGATTCCGTTCTTCACCTGGTCGCGGAAGCGTGTGTCGCTCGATTCGTCCACGTGATAGACCGAGGCCGGCAACATTCCGTACGGTTCGGTCAGTTTCGCGATGCGCTTCAAATAATCCGAGTGGAGAACGACCGCAGAATACCATTTCATCCAGTCGGGATGATCTGGAAAATTCTCGCACAATTCGACCAGGGCAACGACGGGAGCCTGTTCGTGCCCGCGATGGCTGTAGTGCAGGATGCGGTCGCGTTTGGGGCTGGTATAGAAGAAACCGGTGAGCGGAATCTGCCAGTCCATCCACTCGCGCTGCTGTGACTGGATGATCACGTCGGCAAACGCGAATGCTTTCGTGGCATAGTTGGTCTCGCCCGTGGCCTTGAACAGTTCGATGGACGCCAGCGTCCCGGCGGAAGCCGGTTCGAGGCGGAGTTCCCCGGCCCTGGCGCTTGCGAACTGCCAGTCTTCCCGCGCCAGCTTCAGGCTTTGCGCGGCCAGATCCGCGTCCCTCTCTTTCAACACCCGGGCGGCAATCGCTTCCGCCGACGCAGCGATGAAATTGTCGAAGGGACTATTGCGCACTTCGCCGTGGACATCGTCCACGGTGCCGGGCTTACCATCGGTCCAGAAATCCATCGTTGCCCACGTGACCCGCCGGCCGTCACCGAAACGGGTCTTGTGGATCCAGCGCAGGCCCCACGTGGCCTCTTCGATCAAGCGGTCGGCGAGTGTCTTGTCGCTCCCGGCGAGACGACCGGCGAGATCGAACATGGCATACGTGGCCTCCGCCGTGTTGACGAGTCCTTGCGAGAGATCGCCCGCGTCATGCCAGCCGCCGTTGATAAGAATCTCCTGGCCGTTCGAAACCGCGCGCCAGTCGAGATGGCAGGCATCGTGAATTCCAGGTACGTTTGTCCCGCAACGCTCACAATAAAACAGGTTGAGGGTTTTCCAGATCGATTCGCGCCAAACGTCGTGGTGGATCGGGAAGGGCCTCGTCCGAAGGTCGCCCGCCTCCAGGAAGTACTCCCCGGGTTGAAGCACTTCCGAGAAGTCCATGATCCGAAACTCGCCGATATCCGATTTGAGGGTGGCGATATCCTTCTCCAGGACGGTCTTCTTTGCCGTCGCCTCGACGAGTTTGAATTTCGCGGCCGGCAAGCCGGAGCCAATGGCGGTCTTGACGGAGCCTGCCGCGTAGCCGCTGTGGCTGTAAGCGATTCTGTCGGATACAACGTTCCATCCCTCAAAAGGGTCGGGCTCGACCCGTTGCAGCTCCAGATGATCAACATCGAACTGGACCCTTTCCGTCGCTCCCGGCTCGTTCCCCTGAAGGCGATAAATGAAGTCCAGGGCCGTGACCTTGTCGCGGGACAAGTGCGGAATTTCCCAAACGACGTGGTTCCACTGGTCGGGTTTCAGGAGGAAGAAATTAAGCCCCTCGCGGCCGAATTCGTCCGGCACTTTCTCCCCTTCGTTGTGAAGCTTGACGAGCATCGAAATGACTTTGAAGCCGGGGAGATGCGGATAGACCTGGAAAGAAATGCGGTTGAAGTGGCTCCAGTTTTCTCCGTCGAAATTCCGGCGCGCCACGCATTCGCCGAACGGACGCCCCGCAGGCACGCCGGGTTTGTCTCCTTTGGTCGGCGCAATGATGCGGACCGATTGACTTCCGTCTTTAAACCGTTCGCGGGTGAAAACCATCCTTCCGTTGCCGTGGTGGGACCAGCGATTGGTCTGCTCCATGTCATCCAGCAGTCGGCTCTCCGGAACCGGCTTGGTCAACCAGCGGTGTGTCGTTGCGTTCGTTTCCACAATCGGCATGGGGAAGACGGGCGCTGACGCTTCGGCTGCGCCGGCGGCGGGCGGACCGGCCAGCCAGGCCGCCGACACACAGTGGAGACAGATTTTCAACAGTAGTCGCATGATTCTCGGTCCGTCTCTGTTTTCACCGTATCGACGCCGTCTCGGGCAGGAAAAGGCATTTCGCTGCCTGAAACATGCCCTATCTGCCGTTCTCGATCACCAGGAGCATATACTTTTTCTCTCGCGAAAAAACTTCCGGGTTCACCAGGTCCAGATGGTCCAGCATGTACTGTTGAATCTCGTCGATGACCTCTTCGAGCAGGTAATGCAACGCAGGCCGTTTTCGCCGGAGCTTGCCGAGGACGAATGCCGCCACGGGCACGGCGATCCGCCGGCCGCACATGTAAACGTAACCCACGGAGGGGAGCGCGTTGCGGGTGATGTCCCGTTCGGAAACGATCCTCCATCCGTGTTGCCGCACCGCCGACGTGAAATCGCTCCAGCGATGTCCCGACTTTCTCGTCGATTCGCAAGTGCGAAAGTAATCGCAGAGGATCCAGCGCCCGTCCGGTTTGAGGATTTGGCGGAGCGTGGCGAGCGCTTCATCAAGCTTCATGTACTGAAACGACTCGGAGGTGATGACGGTGCTGAAGAAGTGCCG